>DATAGN010000155.1:0-4902 GCA_036263715.1 Ramlibacter sp. | reverse complement strand
CTTCTGGATGGCCATCATCATGCGGCCGCACTGCGCGAACAGCTTCTGGTAATAGGCCAGCTGCGGCTGCGCGATCATTTCCTTCAGGTGGTGGCCGGCGCAGAAGGCCTTGCCGGCGGCCGCCAGGACCACCACGCGCGCAGCCTCGTCGTCGGCGATTCCGTCGAAGGCGGCCTGCAGCGCCACCAGCATTTCCTCGCTCAAGGCGTTGAAGCTCGCGGGCCGGTTGAGCGTGAGCGTGACGACGCCGCGCGCGTCACGCGTCTGCAGCAAGGGCTGCTCCATGGCAACCTCCTCCTCGTTGTGGTTCAGACGTCGGCCAGCGCGCGCACGTGCGCTTCGACGCTGCGTCCCAGCGCGTCGAGGTTGTAGCCGCCCTCGAGGCACGACACGATGCGGCCCTTGGCGTACTTTGCCGCAATGTCCTTGATCCTCTGCGTCATCCAGGTGTAGTCGGCCTCCACCAGCCCCAGCTGGCCCAGGTCGTCGTCGCGGTGCGCATCGAAGCCGGCGCTGATGAAGATCATCTCCGGCTGGAACTCTTCCAGCTTCGGCATCCAGTGCTTTTCGATCAGCTCGCGGATGGCGGGGCCCTTGGTGTAGGCGGGAACGGGCACGTTCACCATGTTGTCCGCCATGGCCGTGGCGCCGCTGTACGGATAGAAGGGGTGCTGGAAGATGCTGACCATCAGCACGCGCGGATCCCCCGCGAGGATGTCCTCGGTGCCGTTGCCGTGGTGCACGTCGAAGTCGACGACCGCCACGCGCTTGAGCCCATGGTGCTCAAGCGCGTAGCGGGCCGCCACCGCGATGTTGTTGAAGATGCAGAAGCCCATGGCCCGCGCGCGCGTCGCATGGTGGCCGGGCGGCCGCGTGGCGCAGAAGGCGTTCTCGAGTTCACCGCCGATGACCGCATCGGTCGCCGCGATCGCCGCACCCGCGGCGCGCAGGACGGCATTCCAGCTGTGGCGGTTCATCGACGTGTCGGGGTCGATGAAGACGAGGCCGTCGCCGCCCGCGTTCTCTTCCTCGATCACTTCCTCGGCCAGGCCGCGCACCGCGGCGACGTGCATGTGGTCGTGGGCCAGCTCCAGCAGGTGCGGGCTGGCCAGCGGCGCCTCGCGCCTTTCGACCACGTCCAGCAGGCGCGAAGCGAGCATGCGGTCCTCGATCGCGTCCAGCCTTTGCGGGCACTCCGGGTGCCCGCGGCCCATGTCGTGTCTCCTGCAGTCCGGGTGCGTGAAATAGCCGGTCTTGTGCATGGCTCGCCTCGGGGCTCGTCCAAATTCGGATAAGGTCGTGCCTCATGGAAGCGCGACAAAAACTTAAAAAGCTGCTCGACCAGCTTAACACGGTGATCGTTGGCAAACCCGCGCAGGTGCGCGACTGCGTGGCCTGCCCGCTGGCGGGCGGCCCCCTGCTGATCGAGGACGGTCCGGGGGTCGGCAAGACCACCCTCGCCCATGCGCTGGCGCGCGCTTTCGGCCTGCAGTTCTCGCGCGTGCAGTTCACGGCGGACCTGATGCCCAGCGACCTCTCCGGCGTCTCCATCTACGACCGCGGCAAGGAAGGCTTCATCTTCCACCCCGGCCCGATCTTCGCGCAGGTGCTGCTGGCCGACGAGATCAACCGCGCCAGCCCCAAGACGCAAAGCGCGCTGCTCGAAGCGATGGAGGAAAAGCAGGTCACCATCGAAGGCGAGACCCGCGCGCTGCCCTCGCCCTTCTTCGTGATCGCCACGCAGAACCCGCACGACCAGCTGGGCACCTTCGCGCTGCCGGAGTCGCAGCTGGACCGCTTCCTGATGCGCATCTCGCTCGGCTACCCGGACCGCGCCGCCGAACGTGCGCTCTTCTCCGGCACCGACCGGCGCGAGATGGTGGAGCACCTGGGCAACACGCTGTCGCCCATCGAGCTGCAGGCCCTGCAGCAGCAGGTGCTGGACATCCATGCCGCGGACCCGCTGCTCGATTACGTGCAGGACCTGATCTCCGCCACCCGCTCGGGCCGCTGGTTCCTGCAGGGCCTGTCGCCGCGCGCCGGCATCGCGGTGATCCGCGCCGCCAAGGCGCAGGCGCTGCTCTCCGGCCGCGACTACGTGGCGCCCGACGACGTGCAGGCCGTCTTTCCGCAGACGGTCGCGCACCGGCTGATCCCCGTCGGCGATGCGGGGCGCGGGCCGGTGGAGCAGGTGCGCGCGATGGTGGAGGCGGTGGCGCTTCCTTGAGGAATGACCAATGACACGGCCTTCGGCCATGACGGATGACAGGGTCATGCCTGCTGCGCAGCAGCAGCGTCATTCGTCATCCGTCATCAACCCCGTAGCGTTCGCGCGCAGGCGCTTTCGCCAGTGGTGGCAGGCCCGCCTCCCGCTGGCCGACACCCTGACGCTCACGCAGCGCAACGTGTACATCCTGCCCACGCGCCCCGGCTTCATGCTGGGGGCGACGCTGCTCGTGCTGCTGGTCGGCTCGATCAACTACCAGCTGAACCTCGGCTACCTGCTCACCTTCCTGCTCGCGGGCAGCGCCGCCGTGGGCATGCACGTGTGCCACGCCACGCTGCGCGGGCTGACCCTGAACCTCATGCCACCCGCCGCGCAGTTCGCGGGCGCGGCGGCCATGCTGTCGGTGGTGCTGTCCAACAGCCGCAAGTCGGTGCGCTATGGCGTCGGCCTCGCGGTGCTGGACGCGACGCACGAGGACCACTGGACCTGGACCGACGTACCTGCCCAGGGCACTTGCACGGTGCACGTGGCCTTCCGGCCCGAGCGGCGCGGCCTGCACCGGGTGCCGCCGCTCACCGCCGAGACCCGCTTTCCGCTCGGCACCTTCCGCGTCTGGACCGTCTGGCGGCCGGCGGCGCAGGTGCTGGTGTATCCGCAGCCGGAGGCGCATCCGCCGCCGCTGCCGCCGGGCGAGCCGCGCGCCGGCGGAGCGGCCACGGCGCGCGTGCAGACCACCGGCGAGTTCGAGGGCGTGCGGGCCTACCGCCGCGGCGACCCGCTGAAGATGGTGGTCTGGAAGAAAGCGGCGAAGTCGGACGAGCTCGTGAGCCGCGACACGATGCAGTCGCAGCGCCAGGAACTCTGGCTGGACTTCGACCAGTGCGGCGTGGCCGATCCCGAGGCGCGCATCTCGCGCCTGGCCGCCTGGGTGCTGCAGGCGGACAAGCTCGGCTCCGACTACGGGCTGCGCGTGCCGGGCCAGCAGGTGGCGCCGGCCGCCGGCGAGGCGCACAAGCGCCGCTGCCTGGAGGTGCTGGCCCTGTGCTGAACCCTGCCCTTCGCCTGGCGGCCCTGCCGCGGGAAGCGCGCGACACGCTGTTCCTGCTGCTGGTGATCGGCTGGCTGGTGCTGCCGCACGTGGCCAACCTGCCCTGGTGGTGCTCGCTGCTGGTGGCCGGCGTGCTGGCCTGGCGCGCCAGCCTGGCCGTCGGCAACCGGCCGCTGCCGGGTCGCAACTGGCTGGTCGTGCTGCTGGTGCTCACCCTGGCCGGCACCTGGCTGTCGCACCGCACCCTGCTCGGGCGCGACGCCGGCGTGACCCTCATCGTGGCGCTGCTGGCGCTCAAGACGCTGGAGCTGCGGGCGAAGCGCGATGCCTTCGTCATCTTCTTCCTGGGCTTCTTCACGATGCTCACCAACTTCTTCTTCTCGCAGTCGCTGCCGGTCGCGGGGGCGATGCTGCTGGGGCTGCTCGGGCTGCTGACGGCGCTGGTGAATGCGCACATGCCGGTGGGCCGCCCGCCCCTGCGCGAAGCCGCGCGCATCGCCGGCTGGATGGCGCTGCTGGGCGCGCCGGTGATGGCGGTGCTGTTCGTGCTGTTCCCGCGCTTCTCGCCGTTGTGGGGCATCCCTGCCGATGCCATGAGCGGCCGCAGCGGCCTGTCGGCCCAGATGGTGGTGGGCAACGTCGCCGCGCTTGCGCTCGACGAAAGCGTCGCCTTCCGCGTGCGCTTCGAGGGGCCCGTGCCGCCGCGCAACACGCTGTACTGGCGCGGCCCCGTGCTCAGCGACTTCGACGGGCGCGAATGGCGGCCGCTGTTCGGGCGGCTGGCCAACCGCTTTCCGCCGCTGCAGCTGGTGAACCCGCAGCTCTCCACGACCGGCACCGCGGTGCGCTACGAAGTGACCCTGGAGCCGCACAACCGGCCGTGGTTGCTGGCCCTGGATGTCGCGACCCAGCCGCCCGTCATCGCGAACATGGAAACCGCGATGACCGGCGACCTGCAGTGGGTCGCGTCGCGCCCCATCGTCGACCTCACGCGCTACCGCACGGCCAGCCACGTGGAGTTCCGCCACGGGCCGCAGCGGCGCCTGTCGGTGCAGCCGGAATACACGCAGCTGCCGTCCGGCTTCAACCCGCGCACGCTGGAACTGGCGGGCCGGCTGCAGCGCGAGAACCCCTCGGGTGATGCGCAGGCGCTGGTGCAGGCGGCGCTGCGCCACCTGCGCACCGGCGGCTACGCGTACACGCTGGAGCCTGGCATCTACGGGCAGCACACCGCCGACGAATTCTGGTTCGACCGCAAGGAAGGCTTCTGCGAGCACATCGCATCGGCCTTCGTGGTGCTGATGCGGGCCATGAGCATTCCATCGCGCATCGTCACCGGCTACCAGGGCGGCGAGGTGAACAACATCGACGGCTTCTGGACGGTGCGGCAAAGCGACGCCCACGCCTGGACCGAAGTCTGGCTGGAAAACCGCGGTTGGGTGCGCGTGGACCCCACGTCGACCGTCGCTCCCGGCCGCACGGGCTCGCTGCAGCGCCTGCAGGCCCCGCCCGGCGTGTTCGCCGCCGCGGTGGGCAGCGTGAACCCGAACCTGGCCGCCCTGCTGCGCTCGACCTGGGAGGCGATGAACAACAGCTGGAACCAGTGGATCCTGAACTACACGCAGAG
>DATAGN010000154.1:0-3175 GCA_036263715.1 Ramlibacter sp. | reverse complement strand
TGCGCCGTCGGCAGCCCGAGCTTCGAGTAGAGCCGGTAGCGGAAGCCGATGCCGCCCACGAGCGAACCCAGGTTCAGGTTGAACGCGTAGCTGATGGAGCTGACCTGCAGCGTCTTGAGTTTGCTGAGGCGGTGTCCGGTGTAGTAGCGCCCGATCAGGTCCAGCGTGCTGTACGCCAGGTGCGCCCCCGCCGCCAGCAGCAGCGCCGTGATGAGCACGTGCCGCGGCAGCTCCAGCAGGCTTTGCTTGACCTCGGCCCAGTCGACCCCGCGCGCATAACGCACCAGCAGGTACGCCACGGCGATGAAGAACGCCGCCAGCAGCGCCCGTTTCAGCCAGGGCCACCACTGGCGTTGGGTGAGCTTCATGCCTTGTCTTTCAGGCCGGCGAACGCAGGGGACAGCGCCTTGCCGGCATTGGGGGCCGGCGGCACCAGGCGCGGCACGTGGCGCGGCAGCCAGGTGGCCCAGCGCGGATAGCGCCGGGTGAAGTGGTAGGCCAGGAAACTGCGCACCAGCGGCCAGCCCTTGAGCTCGCCCAGCGCTTCCAGGGTGACCTGGTTGCAGCTGTTGCACATCAGCTTGTCCAGGTTGGCCGACAGCGTCTGCGTGAACTCGCGGTCCCGGATGATCACGTTGGCCTCGAGGTTGAACATGAGGCTCATGGGGTCGAGGTTGCTCGAACCCACCGTGCTCCACTCGTCGTCCATCACGGCGACCTTGCCGTGCAGCGGCCGGTCGCAGTACTCGTAGATGCGCACGCCGGCGCGCAGCAGGTTGTGGTACAGCATCTCGGCGGCGGTCTTCACGAACGCCATGTCGGGCTGCCCCTGCAGGATCAGCCGCACGTCGACACCGCGCCGCGCCGCCCGCTTCAATTCCTTGATGAAGCGGTAGCCCGGGAAGAAGTAGGCGTTGGCGATCACGATGCGCTTCTTGGCCGCGCGGATCGCGATGCGGTAGTGCCGCTCGATGTCGTCCATGTGCAGCCGGTTGTCGCGGACCACGAACAACGCATCGGCGCTGCCTTCGTGCGGCAGCTGCTCGGGCGACTGCCGCCACTGCTTGCGGCGGCGCCACCACCGGCGCTCGTGCCGTTGGTAACGCATGCCCACGGCCAGGGCGGCGTGGCAGAAGCGATGGATCTCCGCGACGAGCGGCCCATGGATCTCCACCGCGTAATCCTGCTTGGCCTCGGGGCCGAAGTCGGCCAGGTGGTCGGCGGAGTAGTTGATGCCGCCGACGAAGGCGACCTGCTGGTCGATCACCGCGATCTTGCGGTGCATGCGGCGCAGCAGGTGCGGGCGCAGCCCGAACGGGCGCGGGCCGGGATTGAAGGCGTGGATGCGCACGCCCGCTTCCTTCAGCGCGTTCAGGTAGTGCTCGGAGAAGTCCGGCGAGCCCCAGTCGTCCACGGTGATGTCCACCTGCGCGCCGCGGCGGGCAGCGGCGATCAGCGCCTCCTGCAGCTGCAGGCCGACCTTGTCCTCGAACAGGATGAAGGTCTCGACGATGACCTCCTTCTTCGCCATCGCGATGGCGGCGAACACGCGCGGGAAGAACTCCTCGCCGTTCTCCAGCAGGGTGAACTGGTTGCCCGGGATCCAGCGGCGTTCCATGGCGGATCTCACAGGTGGATCTCCGCGACGAGGGGGGCGTGGTCGGACAGGTGCGACCAAGGCTTGCGGGGCAGCACCACCGGCAGGTGCACGGAGCAGTTGCGCACGTAGATGCGGTCCAGCGACAGCACCGGGAAGATCGCCGGGAAGGTCTTGGCGGGCTCGCCATACGCGGTGATGAAGATCTCGCGCAGGCCGGCCTCCTTCAGCAGCTTGTCATTGGCGCGCCGGCGCCAGTCGTTGAAGTCGCCCGCGACGATCAGCGGCGCATCCGCCGGCACTTCGTCGTGGCTGATCTGGCAGAGCATGTCCAGCTGGTGCTGCCGGTGCGATTCGGCCAGGCCCAGGTGCACGCAGATCACGTGCACGGGCTGGCTGGTGTTCGGCACGCTCAGCACGCAGTGCAGCAGCCCGCGCTTCTCCGGGCCGGCAATGGAGCAGTCGTGGTTCTGGTACTCCACGATCGGGAACTTGGACAGCACCGCATTGCCGTGGTGTCCCTTGGGATAGACCATGTTGCGGCCGTAGGCGAACTGCGGCCAGATGCTGTCCGCCAGGAATTCGTACATCGGCGCTTCCGGCCAGCTCTGGATCTTCTTGCCGTGCTCCTCGTGGGTGCCCAGCACCTCCTGCATGAAGACCACGTCGGCGCCCACCTTGCGGACCGCATCGCGCAGCTCGGGGAGCATGAACTTGCGGTTGAAGGTGGTGAAGCCCTTGTGGATGTTGACGGTCATGACCGTCAGCTGCGCGGCGGTGCGCGCAGGCTCGGTCGCGGGCAGGTTTTGCATGTCGTTGTACATGGGGACACCTTTTGTAAAGGCCCAGCTGGGACATGGCCGTAGGACGGCAGCCAAGCCGGAATGGCACCGGAGGCTGGCTTGCTGTCACCCGCCTTCGACATTTCCGGGCACACTTCGCGCAAAGCAGAGGCTGGCCCCCCAGCCCACCTACAGCCATGAAAAAGAAAACGACTCTTCGCCTGCTGGCGGTGGCCCTGTTCGCCGCCGCCGCCCCCACCACCCATGCGCTCGACCTCACGCCCGATGGCGTCGCCGTGCAGGCCGGCGCCGGCCGGCGCGACGTCGGCATGGTTGGCGTGGGGATCGTCTGGGACTGGGATTTCCAGCGCATGCGGCGCAAGGCGGAGCTGACCGCCCACACCGAGCTGATGCTCAATGGCATCCGCGCGCACGCGGTCGGTGGCGGGCACGACGTCTACACGCAGGTGGTGGTGCTGCCCTCCTTGCGCATGCGGCTCGCCCGTGGGCAGTCGCCCTGGTTCATCGAGCTGGGCGTCGGCGCCAGCTACATGGACAAGCTGTACACCACGCCGGCGAAGACCTTCAGCACGCGCTGGAATTTCTACGACATGCTGGGCATCGGCTACAGCCTGGGCGCCGAACACCGGCACGAGCTGGGGCTGCGCTGGGTCCACATTTCCAACGCCGGCATCCGCGAGCCCAATCCCGGCGAGGACTTCATCCAGGTCCGCTACGTGCGGCGCTTCTGAGCCTCAGGCGGGCCTACGGCCGGCGCGGGACGTCCTACGGGCAT
>DATAGN010000153.1:0-3841 GCA_036263715.1 Ramlibacter sp. | reverse complement strand
CTCGCCCGACCTCGTAGGTCCGGGTGAGCGCCAAGCCGAACCCCGATACGAGACGCTTTCGTCGCGCACGCCCCCACAGGCGGTGCAAGACGGGTTTTTTCATGGAACGTGACGAGCGCCACGCCAGGCGCTGCGCGGTGTGCGCCCGCGTTCGGGACGGGGCCTGGAAGTCCGGCTCCAGCGCCGCAGCGCGGCTACGAGAGCGCGTCAGCGCGAATCGAGCCGCGCGTACGTCTCATGCTCGCGCCGACTGCTTGAGCGGAATGTTGGACCGCGCGCGGTCCAACATGCAGCGAGTTTTGGCGCGGGCGGCGCTGGAGCCGGACTTCCAGGTCGCCCGCGCGCAAAGCGCGCGGGTCCCCGTCACGGCGGGCGCATACCGCGCAGCGCCTGGCGTGGCGCGTTCTACGAAAACGGGGAGGAAGCCCTGGATCCCCGCCTGCGCGGGGATGACGGTGTTCAGGCAGCCAGCGCCGCCGGCTCCTCGTGCTGGTCGATGAACGAGCGCACCAGGTCCAGTTGCTCCGGCACGTTCAGCGCCGGCGCGTGCCCCACCCCCGCCACTTCGACGATGCGCGTCAGCCCCAAGGGGCCGGGCCCGCGCGTCATCATCTCGGCCGCCGCATCGGGCAGCACCAGGTCCGACTCCGCGCCGCGCAGCAACAGCACCGGCACGCGGATGCGGTCGTAGTGCTCCCACAGGTCGTAGTCGTCTGGATGGTCGATGAACTGGCGCACCATCGCCGGGTCGTAATGCGGCGTGACGCGCCCGTCCGGCAGGCGGCGCATCGAGGTCTGGGCCAGGCGGCGCCACTGCGCGTCACTGAGCCAGCCGAAAGGCTTGTAGACCTGCCGGAAAAAGCCCTCCAGCTCCGCGAGCGTGGCGAAGCTCGGCGGATTGCCGGCATAGCTGCGAATTCGCTGCACCGCCGCCGGCGCGAGGCGCGGCGCATTGTCGTTGAGCACCAGGCTCTGGATGCGGGCCTTCATGTGCGGCTGCACGATGCCGCCCGCGCAGACGGTGCCGATGGCCCCGCCCATGGACGTGCCCACCCAGTGCGCCTGCTGCACGCCCAGGCGCTCCAACAGTTCGGCCGCCAGGCGCGCATAGAACGCCAGGTTGTACTCGTTCGACGGATCCGGGCTCCACTGGCTGAAGCCGCGCCCCAGCGTGTCGGGGCAGATCACCCGGTAGCGGTCGGCGAGCGATGCCGCCAGTTCGTCCATGTCCCGCCCGGTGCGGGCGAGCCCGTGCCAGGCGATCACCGTGCGGCGGTGCTGCGATCCCCACTCGGTGAAGTGGATCTCGCGCCCCGCGCAGGTCACGTAGTTCGAACTGAAGGACATCGCTCTTGCTCCTGCGCCTTACTCGACGCGGATCGCCTTGGTGGTCGGCGTCGCGTCGAACACCAGCTTGTTCGGCCAGGTGGGCCAGCTCACGCCCAGCGCGGTCGTGTTCGGGTCGCCATTGCGCGCGAAGGTGCCCAGCGACTGCATCATCGCCGCCGACAGCTCCAGGCGACCCGGACGGTTCGCGGTGGTGAACCACACGTTGCTGAACAGCGAAGGCCCGAAGTTGCCGAAGATGAAGGGCAGGTCCACGACGTGCACCGCGCCATAGATCTCGTTCCACGGCGCCGGCTGCTCGTCCCAGTCGAAACGGTAGTACCAGACGTCGTTCTGCTTCGTCTTCAGCGCGTTCAGCACGTTGTCGCGGCTGTTCAGGAAGAACACGCGATTGAGCTGCTCGGCACGGGCCGTGAAGCCGGTGGTCGGCGCATTGGCCGGCAGGTACGACGGCGCGATCCACTGCTCGATGGTCGTCTGCGCCGGCGAATCCGGCTTGTACGAGAAGTGGTTGGAGAACAGCTGCGCGTCGGTGACGATGCGCGCATTGCCGCTTCCGCCCACCAGCGGCAGGAACGACGGGAACAGCTTGCCTTCATCCCGCGTGTTGCCCGCCAGCACCGGCACCTTCACGTAGTTGCCCGCATTGATGGCGCCGATGGGATCGGCGGCCACGACGGTGCCATCCGGGATCGGACCGGAACCCGCGAGCGCCGGCATGCGCGTGAGCAGCGTGGTGAACAGCTGCTGCGGTGTCTTGCTGCGCAGGTAGGCGCGGATCTGCTCGGTCGTGCGGCCGGAGATGTAGACGTTGGCGGAGTTCACGTCCGTGGCCAGGCCGTCGGCGATCACCAGGTTCTGCAGCAGCGCGTTGCCTTGCGCCACGTACTGCGACTGCGGCGACAAGGTGGGGATGCTGCCGGCCGGCAGGTTGCTCGCCAGCGAGATGCCGCCGGACAGGGGCACGGTGCGGTGGAACAGCTTCGGGCTGGCCGCGGTCATGAGCGGCGAGGTCTGCAGCGCCCACACGTTGATGGCGCCGGCCGACTGGCCCATGATCGTCACGTTGTCCGGGTTGCCGCCGAAGTTGCGCACGTTGTTGCGCACGAACTGCAGCGCCTTGATGCTGTCCAGCATCGTGAAGTTGCCGGAGTCGGTGGCCGGGTCGCCGGTCTTCAGGTGCGGCACCGTCAGGAAGCCCAGGATACCGACGCGGAAGTTCGCGGTGACGACGATCGCGTTGGCCGCCTTGGCCAGCGCCGCGCCGTCGTACATCGGGTCGGCCGTGTAGCCGGACACGTTGCTGCCGCCGTGGAAGAAAACGATCACCGGCAGTTCACGGTCGCTCGTCGCCGGCCGCCAGATGTTCAGGTAGAGGCAATCCTCGCTGCCCACCGCCTGGTTCAGCGTGGTGCCGATCGTCTCGTCATAGCGGTTGTTGGAGCCCGGCCCGTAGATGCGTCCGTATTGCGCGCACGCGGGTGCGAACGACGTGGCGCTGCGCGCGTTGGTCCAGGCCGCCGGTTCCTGCGGCGGCAGCCAGCGCAGGTCGCCCACGGGCGGCTTCGCGTACGGAATGCCTTTGAATGCAAGCGTGCCGGAGGCGAGGTCGAAGGCGCCCTGCACCGGGCCGAGGTGCGTGGCGCGGACTTCTCCGTCATCGCTGCTGCCCCCACCGCAGGCTGCCAGCAGCAGCGGCAGTGCGACCGCAAGCGCGCCGGCCGCGACGCGGCTTCGCCAGGACGGCCTGCGCCCGGCGGATGTCGTTGTCGTTCTAGTTTTCAACATAGTCTCCTTGGATGGCGTTGCTGGGAGCGGCCGCGGCCGCCGTGGAAGGAACACGCTTGCCTGCGGCCGGCTGCAGGGCGCGCAGGCGCCCGACGATGCCGGTGGGGAAGTAGTAGACGGAGAGCACGAACAGCAGGCCCAGCCAGAGCAGCCATCGGTCCGGCGAGAGCAGCGCCGAGAGCCAGGGCACGCCGGAGACGGCGCCGCTGGCCAGCTTGAGCAGGTCCTGCAGGTAGCTTTGCGCCACCAGGAACAGGCCCGACCCGATCGCCGCGCCGTAGATCGTGCCCATGCCGCCGATCACGACGATCAGCAGCACGTCCAGCATGATCTCGAACGACAGGGTCGTGTCGGGACCGTTGTAGCGCAGCCAGATCGCGAGCATGGCGCCCGCGAGCGTGGCGAACAGCGCCGACAGGATGCTCGAGGTGGTGCGGTACACGACCACCCGGTAGCCGATCGCCTCGGCGCGGAACTCGTTCTCGCGGATGGCCTGCAGCACGCGACCGAAGGGCGAGTTCACGATGCGCAGCATCGCTAGGAACAGCACCAGCGTCACCGCGAAGAGCAGGTAGTAGCAGATCAGCCGGCCGTCGAGCGTGACGCCCAGGAAAGGCGTGGGCGACAGCTGGAAGCCCGGCGACAGCACCTCGGGCATCTTGAAGGTGAGGCCGTCCTCGCCGCCGGTGATCTCGGACAGCTGCGA
>DATAGN010000152.1:0-16257 GCA_036263715.1 Ramlibacter sp. | reverse complement strand
GCCGCACCCGCGCCTCTGGGGCAGCTTTCCGCGGGTGCTGGGGCACTACGGCCGCACGCTCGGGCTGTTCCCGCTGGAGAAGGCGGTGCACAAGATGACAGGCCTCACCGCGCAGAAGTTCGGCCTGGCGGGGCGCGGCGTGCTGAAGGAGGGCGCCTTTGCCGACCTGACGCTGTTCGACGCCGACACGGTGGACGAGGCCGCCACTTACGCCAATCCGAAAGTGCCGGCGCGAGGCATCGACACGGTGGTGGTCAACGGCAACATCGTCTGGCGCGAAGGCCGGGCCACCGGCGCCCGGCCGGGGCAGGTGCTCGCTCGCGAGACGGCGGCAAGGAGCCGCTGACGCGGCGGCATCACGCGCGGTGGGAGCGGTTCAGCGGGTGGTCGCTCGACCCGGGCTGGCGGAGCGTGCCTGGTGGCGGATCCGTTCGTGGGTCTGTACTATCTGCGCATGCAAGTCGCTACCGGCACCTCTCTCCCCAAGTAGGCGCGAATGCACCCGCTCATCGAACAGAAGCGCTCGGAGATCGCCCGCGTGTGCCGCGAGCACCGCGTTCGGCGGCTGGAGGTGTTTGGTTCCGGTGCACGCGCCAGCGATTTCGACCCGGGCAAGAGCGATGCGGACTTCCTGGTGGAATTCGAGCCTAGTTCTCATCCAGGTCTGGAGACTTTCTTCGGGTTGAAGGATGCGCTGGAGAACCTTCTACGGCGAAAAGTGGATCTCGTGCAAGCGGGCGCGGTGCGCAACCCGTATGTCCAGGCAAGCATCGATCGCGCCCGCGAGGTCGTCTATGGAGCGTGACCCGCGCGCCTGGCTGTGGGACGTTCTGCAGGCCGCCGAGGCTATTGCTTCCTTCGTCGACGGGATCGATGCCCGTGCCTATGCCGCGCAGCCACTCATTCACTCTGCCGTCGAGCGGAAGTTCCTCATCATCGGCGAGGCGCTGAATCAACTCTCGAAGTCAGATCCAACGACCGCGACGCGCATCCCTGGTCTGCGCGCCATCGTGGGCTTCAGGAACGTGCTGGTTCACGGATATGCGGAGGTGGACCACGACATCGTCTGGACTGCGATTCGTGAATCCTTGCCGCGGCTGCGCCAAGCCGTGCAAGACATCCTTGACGAACTCGGTGACGAACCGGGCTGATCGCCCTCCACACGTCACGGCAACGGATCCCCGGGCCCCACCCGCTCGACGATCAGCTTGTAGTGCTCGGGCCGCCGGTGCCGCGCGAAGTCGAAGATGTTCTTGCGAAAGGCCACGGCCAGGTCCAGGTCGGCGTTGACGACCAGGACTTCGTCTTCTTCCGTGAGGGCCTGCGCCGCGATCTCGCCGGTGGGCGCCACGATCACGGAGCCGCCGAACATGTGGAACCCATCCTCGCGCCCGCACTTGGCGGCCGCCGCGGCCCACACGCAGTTCTGGTACGCGCCCGCCTGCATGGTCAGCAGGTGGTGGTGCATGCGCAGGTGCACCGGCTCGTCCCAGTGGATGTTCTGCGACGGCGTGTTGTAGCCCAGGACCACCACCTCGGCGCCCTGCAGCGCCATCACGCGCCAGGTCTCGGGCCAGCGGCGGTCGTTGCACAGTGCCATGCCGAGGCGCGCGCCCATGGTGTCCCACACGCCCCAGGTCTTGTCGCCGACGTCAAAGAACTTCTTCTCCAGGTGCTGGAAGGGCGCCTCTGGCTTGTGCTCGCTGTGGCCGGGCAGGTGGATCTTGCGGTACTTGCCGACGATGCTGCCCTGCGGGTCGACCAGGATGCAGGTGTTGAACGGCCGGCCCTCGGGCGTGAGTTCCGCGTAACCCAGGTAGAAGCCGACGCCGAGCCGCCTGGCCTCGTCGAACAGCGGCTGCACCTGCGGGTTGGGCATGGCGGTTTCGAAGAAGCGCTCCTGCGCCTGCGCCTCCGTCATCCAGTAGCGGGGGAAGAAAGTGGTCAGCGCCAGTTCCGGAAAGACCACCAGTTGCGCGCCGCGGCCGTGCGCCTCGCGCAGCATCTCCACCAGGCGGGCGACGACGACAGCGCGCGTGTCGGAAAGGTGGACCGGGCCCATCTGGGCGACAGCGAGACCCAACTTGTTGCTGCTCATGGCTTCTATACGGTCAGTCGATCTTCATGCCCGACTCCTTCACCACCGGGCCCCACTTCGCCAGCTCGTCACGCGTCAGCGTCGCCACCTCCGCCGGGCCCGCCTTCAGCGCCGTCGCGCCCTGCGCGGTGAAGAAGGCGTCCATCTCCGGCATCGCCTGCACGCTCGCCACGGCGCGGCGCATCTGCTCGATGTGTTCGCGCGGCACCCCTTTGGGCGCGTAGACCAGGACCATCAGCTCGCCCACCAGGCCGGGGACCGTCTCGTTGGCCAGCGGCACGTTGGGCAGGGCGGGGGCGCGCTGCAGCGAGGGGACCGCCAGCGCCTTGAGCTGGCCGCCCTTGATGAACTGCAGGCACGCCGGGATGGTGCTCACCATGCAGCTCACGTTGCCCGCGATGATGTCGGTCAGCGCCGGAGCGACGCCGCGGTAGGGGATGTGGGTGATGAAGACCTTCTGCGACTTCTTCAGCATCTCCATCAGCAGGTGCGAGAAGGTGCCGTTGCCCGACGAACCGTAGGTGAGCTTGCCGGGCTGCTTGCGCGCCAGTTCGACCAGTTCCTTCAACGTGTTCACGGGCAGGTTGGGCGCCGCAACGATCGCGTGCTGCACCAGGGCGATGCCGGCCACCGGCTCGAAGTCTGCGATCGGGTCGAAGCCGGTCGTCTTGTACAGCGCCGGGTTGATGGCCTGGGTGCTGTTGACCGTCACCAGCCAGGTGCTGCCGTCCCTGGGCGCCTGCCTGGCTACGTAGGTCGTGCCGACGTTACCGCCCGCGCCCGTGCGGTTCTCCACCACCGCGTTGTAGCCCTCGCCCAGGACACGCGGCAGGCGAGCGGCGACGGCGCGGGCCATGACGTCGTTGGATCCGCCGGCGGCCTGCGGCACCAGCAGGGTGATCTGCTTGGGGAGGGTCGATTGTGCGAAGGCGGGGAGGAGTGCCGTCGCGAAGGGGGAAAGGGCGAGGGCGGTGGTGAGGGTGCGGCGGCGGGGGGAGAAGGGGGGCATGTGGGTCTCCGGAAGGTGGTGCCGTTCGGCGAATGTCGGGGTTCCTGCGTCACCCCGACCTACGGGGGTCCGTCGAGAACGTCCTGGTCCTGGCCGAGGCGAGGAGCAGGCGTACGAATGCGCGCGGGCGTGCGGGACAGGCGAGGGAAAGGTGCGTGCATCTTCACGGTGCCGATCTCCGGATCGGGCACGTCCACCAGCACCTGGCGCTCGCGAACATGGCGGTCCTGCACCAGCTGGTCGACGTTGAGGACGGGTCCCACCGTCACCTCGTGCTCGGCGAAGTGCGCCAGGTTTTCCTGCAGCGTGCGTTGCTGCACGAAGCCGCCGATCAGGTCGTCGAGCGACTCGATGTTGGCGATGCGCGCGGCGTTGTCCTTGTAGCGTGGATCCCGCGCCAGCTCGGGGTGGCCGATGGCGGCCAGCACGCGTTCGGCCATGCGTTGCGTGGAGCCGGACATCACCATCCACTGGCCGTCGCTGCACAGGTAGGCGTTGCGCGGCGCCGCGTTCTCGGCCCGATTGCCCAGGCGGCGCGGCAGCCGGCCGGTGTGCTGGTGGATCGCTGCGTCGGGGCCGAGCACGCCGATCATGGGCTCGAGCAGCGACAGGTCGACCATCTGGCCTTGGCCGCCGTTGACTTCCACCTCGCGCACAGCCGCCAGCGTGGCGAAGGCGCCGGACAGGCCGGCGATCATGTCGGCCAGGCCGAGGTTCGGCAGGGCCGGCGGCTTGTCCGGGAAGCCGTTGCGCTCGGCGAAGCCCGAGAACGCTTCCACCAGCGTGCCGAAGCCGGGCCGCTCGGCATAGGGGCCGGTCTGGCCCCAGCCGGAGATGCGCACGATGACCAGCCGCGGGTTGGCCGCGTGCAGTGCTTCGGGGCCGAGGCCGAAGGCTTCCATGCCGCCGTGGCGAAAGCTCTCCACCACCACTTGCGCCTGCGGCACCAGCGCCATCAGCCGCGCCTTGTCCTGCGCGTTCTTCAGGTCGATGCAGATGCTCTTCTTGTTGCGGCCGTAGACCTTCCACCACAGCGGCTTGCCCTCGTTCGTCCAGTGGCGCAGGGTGTCGCCGTCGGCGCTCTCCACCTTGATCACCTCGGCGCCGAAGTCGGCCAGCTGCAGCGTGAGCATGTTGCCGGCCATCAGCCGCGACAAGTCCAGCACGCGGATGCCGGCCAGCGGCAGGCGCTTTTCGTCCTTGCCGTTGCTGCTCATGCGCCCGCCTGCGTGCGGGCAGCGTGGCGGCGCGCACGCAGCGCGTCGTGCCGTTGCAGGAAGCGCCGGGCGCGGATGGCGATCGGCTCGTCGATCATGCGGCCCTGGTGCGCGACGGCGCCCTGGCCGGCCGCCACCGAGGCGTCGAACACCTCCAGCAGTTGGCGGGCCTGCTGCGCCTCCTCCTCGGTCCCGCCGAAGACGTCATTGAGGATCGGCACCTGGGCCGGATGGATGCAGACGGCGCCGCGCATGCCGATGCGCTTGGCGTGCACCGCGAGCGCGCGGTAGGCCTCGGGGTTGCTGAAGTCGGCGACGCTGCCCGGCAGGCCCATGGGCTGCAAGCCCGCGGCCGCGGCGGCGATGGCCATCGTCTGCGCCGGGCCAGTCATGCCTTCGGGGCGCGACTCCATGCCCATGGCGGCGCCGAAGTCCTCCACGCCGAACAGCAGCGCTGCCAGGCGCTTCGATGCATTGGCGATGGCCACCACGTTGCAGATGCCCAGCGGCGACTCCACCAGCCCCACCACGGGGATGCTGCCGGGCGCGCGGCCGTGCTGCTCCTCCAGCCGGCGCATGTCGGCGTCGAGCCGCAGCACCTGCTCGGGCGTGTCGATCTTGGGCATCAGCAGGCCGTCGCAGCCGGCGGCGATGGCGGCCTGCAGGTCGCCCGCGAGCAGCTCCGGCTCATTGTTGACGCGCACGTAGATCGGGACGCCCGCGCCCTTCAGGCGCTGCAGGAACGAAGGCAGGTTCGCGCGTGCAGCCGCCTTGGCCCCACGCGCGACGGCATCTTCCAGGTCGAGGATCAGTGCGTCGGCACCGCGCTGGCCGGCCTTGGCCAGGAAGCGCTCCTGGTCCGCGGGGACGAAGAGCATGGAGCAGGGTTCGAGGGGCGGGGCGGTCATGCGGCCATTGTGGCGGCGAGTCCTGCCGTTCGACTCGGCGTGGACCCTAAGGCTCGGCGCCGCCGGCAGCAGCACGAGCATTGCGTCCGCGGAAACGACGGACAATGCCTGCATCACAGAAGCACCGGAGACTCCCATGTCAAACCCCTCGCGCCGCACTCTCCTGGCCGCAGCCGCCCTCCTCTCCCTCCCCCTGGCCAGCCCCCTGGCGCACGCCCAAGGCGCCTGGCCCGACAACAAGCCCATCCGCATCATCGTCGGCTTCGCTCCCGGCGGCTTCACCGACGTGCTGGGCCGCCTCATCGGCCAGAAGCTCTCCGACAGCCTGAAGACCTCGGTGATCGTCGAGAACAAGCCCGGCGCCGCCGGCACGCTGGGCGCGGACCTGGTGGCCAAGTCCAAGCCGGACGGGTACACGCTGCTGCTGGCGCACAGCAACTCCAACTCGGTGGCGCCGGCGCTGTATCCCAAGCTGCCGTACAACATCCTCACCGACTTCACGCCCATCATCGCGGTGGCCAACACGCCGCTGCTGCTGACGGTGAACCCCGGCGTGCCGGCGAAGAACGTGGCCGAGTTCATCGCGCTGGCCAAGTCCAAGCCGGGCGCGCTGCGCTACGCCTCTTCCGGCGGCGGCAGCGCCCAGCACCTGGCGGCCGAGCGCTTCCAGCTCGCCACCGGCACGCAGATGACGCACATCCCCTACAAGGGCAGCGGCCAGGCCATCGTCGACCTGCTGTCCGGCCAGGTGGAACTGAACTTCGAGAGCCCGCCCAACGTGATGACGCACGCCAAGGCCGGCAAGCTGCGCCTGCTGGCCATCACCAGCAACAAGCGCTCTCCCCTGCTGCCCGAGGTGCCCACCATGGCCGAGGCCGGCGTGAAGAACGCCGAGATGCTGCAGTGGTTCGCGGTGATGGGCCCGGCCAAGATGCCGGCGGAGATCACCCGTCGACTCAACACCGAGATCGCCGCCATCCTGAAGATGCCCGACGTGCAGGAGAAGATCGCCTCCCAGGGCGGCGAGATCATGGGCGGCTCCACCGAGGACTTCGCCAAGTTCCTGGCCAGCGACAGCGCCGCCTTTGCGCGCCTGATCAAGGAAGCGAAGATCACGCTGGAGTGACGCGGGGATGACGCTCAAGACTTCGGACCTCTGCGACGCCTGCGACGAGGCGCTGCCCTGCGTGCTGCCCTTTCGCGGCTGGGGCCAGCGCCGTGCCTTCGCCGGCAACATCCGCACCCTGCGCGTGCAGGACGACATCGCCCTGATGCGCGACACCATCGGCCAGCCGGGCCAGGGCCAGGTGCTGGTGATCGATGCCGGCGGCTCCTTGAAGCGCGCCGTGTTCGGCGACGTGATGGCGGCCGTGGCCGTGCGCAACGGCTGGGCCGGCGTGGTGATCAACGGCGCCATCCGCGACGGGATCGAAATCGACGCCATGGACATCGGCGTCAAGGCGCTGGGCACCGTGCCGAAACGCGGCACGCGCACGGGGGCGGGCGAGGTGGACGTGCCCGTCACCTTCGGCTACGTCACCTTCGTGCCGGGCCGCCGGCTGGTGGCCGACGACGATGGCGTGATCGTGTTGCCTGAGGGCGTGACCGAAGCGGACATTCGCGTGGACGATGTCGTTGCGGCTACAGCTGCCTACGCGGCCACGGCGGGCGAGAAGAAGTAGCCATGGCGCGCACGCTGTATCGGCAAATCGTCGAAACGCATACCGTCCGCTCGTTGGCGCGGCCCTCACCCCTGCCCTCTCCCGCAAGCGGGAGAGGGAGTGAAGATGGGCAGGTGCTGCTGTATGTGGACCGGCAGGTGCTGAACGAATACACCAGCCCGCAGGCCTTCGCGGCGCTGCATGCGGCCGGCCGCACCGTGTGGCGGCCCCGCTCCACGATCGCGGTGGTCGACCACGTGAACCCCACCACGCCCGAGCGCAACGCCAGGACGATGGTGATCGCCGACGCCGAGCGCTCGCTGCAGGTGCGCATGCTGGCCGACAACTGCCGGCGACACGGCATCGAGCTGTACGACATGCTGGACGCCAACCAGGGCATCGAGCACATCGTCGCCAGCGAGCAGGGCCTGGTGCTGCCCGGCATGGTGATGGCCGCGGGCGACAGCCACACCACCAGCCACGGCGCCATGGGCGCGCTGGCCTTCGGCATCGGCAGCAGCGAGATCGAGCACCTGCTGGCCACGCAGACGCTGGTCTACACGGTGCAGAAGTCCATGCGCGTCGACGTGCAGGGGCGCCTGGGCTTCGGCGTGACGCCCAAGGACCTGGTGCTGGCGCTGATCCGCCAGATCGGTGCCGACGGCGCCTCGGGCCACGTCATCGAATTCACCGGCGAGGCGATCCGCGCCATGTCGGTGGAAGGCCGCCTGACGGTGTGCAACATGAGCGTGGAGGCGGCGGCGCGCGGCGCCATCGTCGCGCCCGACGACCTGCTGTTCGACTACCTGCACGGCCGGCTGCGGGTGCCGAAAGGCGCGGCCTGGGACCAGGCCGTGGCGCACTGGCGCACATTGCGCAGCGACGACGACGCGGTGTTCGATCGCACCGTGACGCTGGACGCTTCGAAGATCGCGCCGATGGTGACCTGGGGGACGAGCCCGGACCAGGGCGCGAGCATCGACATGGCGGTGCCGGATCCGTCCGCGGAGTCGGATGCGACGAAGAAGCGCAGCGCCGTCCGCGCGCTGGAGTACATGGGCCTGCAGCCGGGGCAGAAGCTCGATGGGCTGCCGATCTCGCATGCCTTCATCGGCTCGTGCACCAACAGCCGCATCGAGGACCTGCGCGATGCCGCGCGCGTGCTGCGCGGCCGGCGCGTGGCCGCGGGCGTGCGCGCGCTGGTCGTGCCCGGCTCGACGCAGGTGCGCATGCAGGCGGAGGCCGAGGGTATCGCGGAGGTGTTCCGTGCCGCCGGCTTCGAGTGGCGGCAGGCGGGCTGCTCCATGTGCGTTGCCATGAACGACGACCACCTGGTGGCGGGCGACCGCTGCGCCTCCAGCACCAACCGCAACTTCGAAGGGCGGCAGGGGCCCGGTGCGCGCACGCACCTCATGAGCCCGGCGATGGTGGCCGCGGCCGCCGTGACGGGCGCGCTCACCGACGCGCGCAAGCTGCTGCCGGAGGCACGATGAGCCTGCAACCTTTCACCAGCCTCACGGGCGTGGCGGCGCCGCTGCCCATGGCCAACCTCGACACCGACCAGATCATGCCCAAGCAGTTCCTGCGCGGCGTGGACCGCGAAAGCGGGCTGGCCGAGGGCTTCCTGCACGACCTGCGCTTCGCGTCGCTGGGCCAGTTGCGTCCCGACTTCGTGCTCAATCGCGCGCCGTGGACGCAGGCCACGATCCTGGTGACGGGGCCCAACTACGGCTGCGGGTCGAGCCGCGAGCACGCGGTGTGGGGCATGCGGCAGCTGGGGATCCGCTGCGTGATTGGGTCGACCTTCGGCGGGATCTTCGCGGACAACTGCGCGCGCAACGGCGTGCCGGCCCTCATGCTGCCGGTGGCCGAAGTCGACCGGCTGCTGGCGCTGGCGGCGGATCCTGCGACCTGCGAGATGACGGTGGACCTCGAGCGGCAGGAGATCGTGACCCTGGGTGATGGCCGCACACTTGGCTTCGAGTTCGACCCGTTGCGCAAGTACATGCTGGTCAACGGCCTGGACGCGGTGGGGCTGACGATGGAGAGAGCGGGGGAGATCCACGCCTTCGAGAAGGGGTATTTCGAGGAAAGGCCCTGGTTGGGGGTGGCATAAAGACTCGAGCTGCCGACCTTGTCCGACACCGTCGCGTCGCGCTGGGTCCCAGACTGTCCTTCATCGCACGCCCGGCGGCCGCATCCAGCGGCCGCCCGACCTGACGGTCACTCCCCCATCACCCCAAGGAGAGCACCATGCTCGGAAGACTCGTGACCATTGCCGCCGTCACCTACGGCGGCGTCATGCTGGCGAAGAAGATTCGCAACACCCCGGTTCGCGCAGGCGCGCTCTCGAACGTCGAAGTCTCGATCGACGTCGACGTTCCCGTGCGCACCGCTTACGACCAGTGGACGCAGTTCGAGGAGTTCCCGCGCTTCATGAAGAGCGTGCAGGAAATCCGCCAGCTCGACGACACGCACCTGCACTGGAAGGCCACCGTCGCCGGCAAGCCCAAAGAGTGGGACGCGGAGATCACGGAGCAGCTGCCCGACCAGCGCATCGCATGGCACAACACCACCGGCCCCATGAACGCCGGCGTGGTGACCTTCGAGAAGCTGTCCGAGGCGCGCACGCGCATCAAGCTGAACATGACCTACGCGCCGGAGACGATGGACGAGAAGATCGTCGACACGGTCGGCGCCGTGAAGTTCGAGGCGCACCGCAACCTCAGGAGCTTCAAGCAGCTGATTGAAGCGGCCGGCACGGAAACCGGCGCCTGGCGCGGCGAGGTGCACAACGGCACGCCGCAGCACTGAGCTCCGGCGCGCTGGAACAAAGGGGCCTGCGGGCCCCTTTTTCATGCGTGGCGGCATTCGCTTGAGAGACCAACGGTCTGGGCGACTCGGTTGAATGAGAATGCGTCGGCTTCTTCAGGCGCACCTCATGTAGCGTCATCGCGCGAGTTCAGGCTTGTATGAAACGACCTCGCGAAAGAAGAAACGCATGAGGTCCCAGCGCCCCTCGCGATCCCGGTACTCCCGCTCCTTCCCAGGGCAGACGGTCACCTTCTCCCAGTAGCCACCTCCCACGGGGTACATGTCGGCAGCGAAGCCGACATACTCTGCCGCCATCTCGCCGGACTTCCTGTTCAACACCCGCAAATGCAAGCGCGCCACCCAGTGTTGGCGGTCCTCCAGTGTCGAAATGTCCTCGGCGACAAGAACGTAGCGCGCCGTCGATGACATGACTGGCAGGGTCAGCGACTCGCGGCGATCTGGCATGGTGGCAAGATTGGCCAAACCTCGCTCCAGATCTTCCCGCGCAGTGGGGACGATGGTCAGCTTCGCCGGTCCGATCCACCGCGGTTGGCGCGCCGTGGCCTGCAAAGGGTCGCCGCCCTCGACGAACTCGAAGGGAGACGCCAACAGCAGACCCCCGGCGTGGATCCTCTGGATCGCGTTGAGCGGGTATTGGTACTGCGCTTCGTAAAAACCCTCTGCACGGGATTCACCGTACAACCGCTGGTTGTTGCGCGCCTGCGCCGATCCGGGTGCGGGCGGCTGTGCGCCTGCAATCTTCAGACGCTCTTCGGATTTCGGCACAAGGAGCAGCAAGCCCTTGGACGGGTCAACCTGTTGCGGCGCCCGCTGCATCCGGTCCTGCGCACAACGCTGGGCCAGGTATTCATTCGCCTGGGCCACCAGCTTCTCGTTCTCGTCCGCCACCTCCTTCGAATTCTTGTACACCTGGTAGCGGCCGAGTTCCGCGTAAGCGATGGGCAGGCAGGCAAGGACGACCACGATCACCATGCGTTGCGAGGTCGTTCGCCCGAAGGCGCCGCCGAGAAGGATGGAAAAAAGGATCCAGGCGGCGTACGCGATGAACATGGGCCCGAGAAGCAGCACAATCACGGGGTTCATGTCGGCGCAAGCTGATACTGGCAGGAGCAAGACAAGACAGGCAGCACGCTTCATGATCGGACGGCCACAAACGCAGTGATGTTCGAACTGCACTTGTGGATTGGCCCTCCTTGTTCTTCACGATCGAGATTTCTACCCGGTACGATCTCAGTCTAGTGCAACAGTGAGGGAACGCCGATGCGCGGCCTCACTCCGCACCGAGCTGCTTCACGATCAACTCACGCAGCCACGCATTCCCCGCGTCCTGGTGACCCCTGCGATGCCAGTGCACCCGGATCGTGCTTGGAGGCACGCTCACTGGCAGCTGCATCACCACGAAGCGCTTGCCCTGTGCAAAGGCATCGGCCAGCTGCCCCGGCACCACCGCCAGGAAGTCATCCGCCTCCAGCATCGAGGGCAGCATCAGGTACGAGGGCAGCTCGGTGGTGTCGGTGCGCACCAAGCCGTCCTTCGCCAGCGCCTCGTCGATGCGGTCCTGCACGCCCGAACTCATTCGCACGACGATGTGCGCCGCTTCGGCGAAGGCGCGCAGGCCCAGCTTCTTCGCGCGCGCCAGCGGATGTTGCGGCCGCACCATGGCGAAGAACTTGCGCTCGAACAGGCGCCGCTGGAACAGCGTCTGCGGCAATTGCGGATACGCGCCGATCGCCAGGTCGGCGTGGCCGGCGGCCAGTTCGTCGGCGATCTCCGAACCGGCGCGCTGCAACAGGTGCAGCGTGACGCCGGGCGCCTGGGCGCGCACGGACCGCACGATGCGCGGCCACAGCACGTAGGCGCCCACGTCCGACAGGATCAGGCGGAACTCGCGGCGGTCGGTCTTCGCATCGAAGCCCGAGGCCTGCAGCACCTCGCCCCGCACGCGCTCCAGGATCTCGGCCAGCGGTGCAGCCAGCTCGGTGGCGCGCGACGTGGGCAGCAGGCCGCGGCCCGTGCGCACGAACAGGTCGTCGGCGAGCAGCGCGCGCAGGCGGGCGAGGGCGGCGCTCAGGGCCGACTGGCTCATGTCCAGTTCGGCCGCCGCGCGCGTCACGCTGCGCAGGCGCAGCAGCGCGTCGAGCACCGGCAGGAGGTTGAGGTCGACCTTCCTGATATCCATGCCATCGATTTTGCATGTGAGGGGGAACCGGGTGGCGCGTAATCGCGCGGCGGGATAACGTGCGAACGGCGGGGTTCGGCTTCGCGCTCACCAGCCGCGCTACAAAAGCGGGCCCCACGGAAAAAGGAGATATCAGTGCGGAAAGCAACTCTCGGCCTCGTGGTGACCGCGCTGTTCGCGCTCGCAGCGCCGGCGGCGGCCCAGCCCACGGGCAAGACCCTCACGCTGATCGTGCCGGCCGGGCCTGGCAGCGCGCCCGACATCGTGGCGCGCGTGGTCGGTGACCAGCTGCAGGAGCGGCTGAAGCAGCCGGTGGTGATCGAGAACCGGCTGGGCGCGGGCGGCATCATCGCGGCCGAATCGCTGCGGCGTGCACCGGCCGACGGCAACACGCTGCTGCTGGCGCAGGCCGCGGTGGTGACGGTCACGCCCCTCACCTACCGCGCTGCCACCTACGACGCGGAGCGCGACTTCGAGACCATCTCCGTGGTGGCCGACACGCCGATGATGTTCGTCGCGCATCCGGCCAAGGGGCCGGCCACGCTGGCGGAACTGCTGGCCCGCGCGAAGGCACAGCCCGAGTCCGTGCCCATGGGCAGCACCTCGCGCGGCTCCATCCCCAACCTCACGGCCGAACTCCTGGGGCTGATGACGGGCACCAGGTACAACCTGGTCGCGATGAACGCCAGCGCGCAGGCGCTGCAATCGGTGGTGAGCGGCGACACGGTGGTGTCGGTCGACGGGATTGCGCCGCTGCTGCCGCAGGTACGGGCAGGCCGCTTGAAGGCCCTGGGCGTGACGTCCGATCGGCCGCTGCCGGGGCTGGAGGGGCTGCCGCTCGCCAAGGACACGGTGCCGGGGCTCGTGGCCACCGGGTGGTTCATGTTGTTCGCGCCCAAGGGCACGCCGCGGGCGCGCGTGCAGGCGATCAATGCGGCCGTGAATGACGCGTTGAAGGCGCCGGAGGTGCTGCAGAAACTGCAGGCGACGGCGAATTACCCGGTGGGCGGGAGCGTGGAGCAGGCGAAGGCGTTCCTGAAGAAGGAAAAGAAGCTGTGGGGGGATGCGGCGGAGCGGGCGGGGTTGAAGAGGGAGTAGGGAAGCAGGGATTGTTGGGGTCGCCGTTGGCGAACCCAACCTACGAAAGAGAACATGAGAATCGATACGCACCACCACATCGTTCCGCCCGCGTACCGCGCGTGGCTGCAAAACCGCGGCGTTACCGCCGGGGGACTGCCGATCCCGGAATGGAGCCTCGAAACAGCCCTCGACTTGATGGACGCCGCACGTGTGCGCACATCCATCATGTCCGTCTCCACGCCGGGCGTGCACCTGGGGGACGACGCCGAGGCGCGCGACAAGGCACGCGAGGTCAACGAGTACGCCGCGGGCATCGTGAGGCAGCACCCGGAGCGCTTCGGCTTCTTCGCCACGCTCACGCTGCCGGACCTGGAAGGCGCGATCGCCGAGGCGGTGTACGCGCTCGACGTGCTGCAAGCCGACGGCGTGGTGCTGCTCACCAACGTGAACGGCGTGTACTTCGGCGACGCGTCGCTGGAGCCGCTGATGGCGGAATTGAACCGGCGCCAGGCCGTCGTGTTCATCCATCCCTCGCACCTGCCGGCCGAGCCCGTGCCCGGCATCCCGCCCTTTGCGGCGGACTTCCTGCTGGACACCACGCGGGCGGCGATCAACTACGCCAAGTCCGGCGCGCTGGAGCGTTATCCCGACCTCAAGATCATCCTGTCGCACGCGGGCGGCTTCCTGCCGTATGCGGCCGAACGCGTGGCCCGCGTGTGCTCGCCCGACGGGCAGAACCCGGGCGGCATCGCCCGGCTGAAGCAGTTCTGGTTCGACACGGCGCTTTCGAGCAGCCCCTATGCGATGCCGTCGCTGCTGGCCTTCGCCGATCCGGGGAAGATCACCTTCGGCAGCGACTGGCCGTATGCACCGAAGCCGCGGTCCCTGCACTTCGCGGGGATGCTCGATGCGTTCGAGATGAGCGACGCACAACGCCACGCGATCGACCGTGGGAATGCGCAGCGCCTGTTTCCGCGACTGGCCGCGGCGGAAACGACGAGCTAGCGGCTGCGTGTAGATTCGGCGCATGAATCCCACGCGTCGCGACAGCATCAGGACCATCGTCTCAACCCTCGTCGGCACGGCCGTCGGCAGCGCCGCCCACGCACAAGCCGACTGGCCGGCGCGCGCCGTCCGCTTCGTCGTCCCGGTCGCTCCTGGCGGTTCCGCCGACATGCTCGCGCGCACGCTCGGCGAGCGACTGGCCAAGGCCTTCGGCCAACCTTTCGTGGTGGAGAACGTCAGCGGCGGCGGCGGGGTCATCGCCACGCAATCCACCGCGCGCGCGACGGCCGACGGGCACCTGGTGATGCTCAGTTATTCGGCCACCCACAGCACCAATCCGGCGGTGCGCAAGGTGCCGTACGACTTCGACAAGGACTTCACGCCCATCGCCATGATCGGGGGCACGCCGAACGTGCTGGTCGTGAACGCCAGCATCAACGCAGCGAGTTTTCGCGACTTCATCGCCCTGCTCAAGGCGGGTCCCACGAAGTACAGCTACGGCTCGGCCGGCCTCGGCACGCTGACGCACCTGGCCATGGAGCAGCTGAAGGAGAGCACGCGGACCTTCATGGTGCACGTGCCTTACCGCGGCGGCAGCCCCATGATGGCAGACCTCGTCGGCGGGCAGATCAACGCCGCAATGCCCAGCCTGTCGACCGCGCTGCCGCATATCCGCGGCGGCCGCATCCGGGCCCTGGCCGTGACCAGCTCGAAGCGGCACCCCGCCCTGCCGGACACACCGACACTCGCGGAGCTGGGGCTCAAGGGCTTCGAGACCGTGCAGTGGTACGGCGTGCACGGGCCTGCGGGCATGCCGCCCGCGGTAGTGCGGCGCCTCAACGAGGGAATCAACAAGCAGATCGCCGCGCCCGACCTGCAGGAGAAGCTGGCACAGGACGCGATCACCGTCACCCCGATGTCCCCCGAACAGTTTCGCGCGTACGTGCAACGCGATGGCAAGCAGTGGGTGCAGCTGGTGCAGTCGCGCAAGCTGGTCGTCGAGTGAGCAGACGCCGGTTGCACACAGCATGGCTCGCAATACACAGGTCTCCGCGGACCCGAACGCGCCCCCGATCACGAACATCGTCGCCCGCTTCGTCGCCACCCATCCTTCGCGAGGCTGGAACGACGCCGTCGACCACGAGGCGCACCGCGCCTTCCTGAACTGGCTGGGTTGCGCCATCGGCGCCGCCAGGCACGAAGCCGCGGAGGCAGCGCTCGCGGCGGTGCAGGAACTGCAGCCCGCCCCACAGGCCACCATCGCGGGCCGTCGCGAGCGCGTGGACATGAGCAGCGCCGCACTCGTGAACGGCATCACTTCGCACACCTTCGACTTCGACGACACGCACCTGCAATGCCTGGTGCATCCGTCCGGACCAGTGGCCTCGGCCCTGCTCGCGCTGGCCGAGCACAAGGGACTGGGCGGCCGCGACCTGGTCGATGCGCTGGTGCTGGGCATCGACGTGGCCTGCCGCATGGGCAACCTCGTGTACCCCGAGCACTACGACCGCGGCTGGCACATCACCGGTACCGCCGGCGTGCTGGGTGCCGCAGCCGGCTGCGCGCGGCTACTGAAGCTGGACGTGCAACAGACGCAGATGGCGCTGGGCATCGCGGCGTCGCAGCCGGTGGGCCTGCGAGAGCAGTTCGGCACGATGAGCAAGCCTTTCCATCCGGGAGCGGCCGCGCGGGCCGGCCTGATGGCGGCGCTGCTGGCGTCCAAGGGCTTCACCGCCAGCCCGCGCGCACTGGAAGCGCCGCGCGGGTGGGCGCAGGTGGTGTCACCCAGGACCGCGTGGCACGAGGCGACCGACGAACTGGGCGAGCGCTTCGAGATCTGCGGCAACAGCTACAAGCCATTTGCCTGCGGCCTGGTGATCCACCCGGCCATCGACGGCTGCGTGCAGCTGCGCGAGCAGGGCGTGCGGGCCGAGCAGGTGGAGCGCATCGAGCTGAAGGTGCATCCGCTCGTGCTGGAGCTCACCGGCAAGAAGGAGCCGGCCGACGGCCTGCAGGGCAAGTTCAGCGTGTACCACGGGTGCGCGGTGGGGCTGGTGTTCGGCCGCGCGGGCGAGGACGAGTTCCACGACGCCGTCGTGAACCGTGCCGACGTCGTGGCGCTGCGCCGCAAGGTGGTGGCCACCGTCGACGAGGACATGGGCGAGGGTAGTGTCGACATCACCGCGGTGCTGGTAGATGGCCGCCGCGAGCATGTGCACGTGGCGCACGCGATCGGCACCGCGGAGCGCCCGATGAGCGATGCCA
>DATAGN010000151.1:0-6526 GCA_036263715.1 Ramlibacter sp. | reverse complement strand
ACAGCCTGGGCTGGGTCGAGTTCCGCATGGGCAACCGCGCGGAGGCGCTGCGCATCCTGCAGGCCGCGTACAAGGACAGGCCCGATGCCGAGATCGCCGCGCACCTGGGCGAAGTGCTGTGGAGCATGGGCCAGCGTGACCAGGCCCAGGCGATCTGGCGCGAGGGCCTGCTGATCGGCGCCGACAACGAGACGCTGCAGGAAACGCTCAAGCGCCTGAAGGTCAAGCCATGATGCGTCCGCGTTGGGCCGCGTGGCTCCTGGCCGCCTTGTGCAGCCTGCTGCTGGCGGCCTGCGTTTCGCCGCCGCGCACGCCGGTGGCTGCTGGCGAGCAGTCCTGGGCCGGCCGCCTGGCGCTGAACGTCGAGGGTCAGCAGAACCAGTCCTTTTCCGCCGCCTTCGAACTGAAAGGCGCGCCCCAGGCGGGCGAGCTGACCCTGTTCACGCCCCTCGGCGGCACGGCCGCGGTGCTGGCCTGGGCGCCTGGCTCCGCCACCCTGCGCTCCGGCGGCAACACGCGCCAGTTCCCGTCGCTGGAAGCGCTGGCGCAGGAAGTCACGGGCGCGCCGCTGCCGGTGGCATCGCTCTTCGACTGGCTGTCGGGCAAGCCGACGCCGGTGCCCGGCTGGGAGCCGGACGTGAGCGCGGTGGGAGAGGGCCGCCTGCGCGCGCGCCGCACCGACCCGCCGCCGCCGGCGGACCTGCGGATCGTCTTCGAGCGTTGATCCGATGCGGGAGCTCTGGGACGTCGCCGCCCCGGCGAAGCTGAACCTCTTCCTGCACATCACCGGACAGCGCACCGACGGCTACCACCTGCTGCAGTCCGCCTTCGTGCTGCTGGACTGGCACGACACGCTGCACTTCGAGCGCCGCGCCGGGGGCAAGCTCAGCCGCGAGGACCTGGCGGCCCCGCTGCCCGCGAACGACCTGACCCTGCGCGCGGCACAGGCGCTGCAACAGGCGACCGGCTGCGGCGAAGGCGCGCACATCCGCATCGCCAAGCGCCTGCCGGCCGAAGCGGGCATGGGCGGCGGGTCCTCGGACGCGGCCAGTTGCCTGCTGGCGCTGAACGTGCTGTGGAACCTGCGCCTGCCCTTGCCCGCACTCGAGAAGATCGGCCTGGCCCTCGGCGCCGACGTGCCCTTCTTCCTGCGCGGCCGCAACGCGTGGGTGGAAGGTGTCGGCGAGGCGATCACGCCCATCGACTTGCCGCCGGCCCGCTTTGCCGTGGTGAAGCCGCCCCGCGGCCTGGGCACCCAGGAGATCTTCCGGCACCCGCTGCTGAAGCGCGATTCGGAAGCTGCTACAATCGCAGGCTTTGCTGCAGATCCCTGGGCTTTCGGTCGGAACGACATGGAAGCCGTGGCCCGGCAGCTTTGCCCCGAGGTGGGCGAGGCGGTCGAATGGCTGGTTTCCCAGGACTTGCGGGCCCGCATGACCGGTTCGGGCAGCGCGGTCTTCGCGGTCCTGCCACAAGGGTGGCCACCGGGGAAGCTCGCGGCGCAGGTTCCGGCGCATTGGGCCCAGGCTGGCTGGGTGGTGCGGGAATGCGGCAAACTGGACGTCCATCCGCTGGCGGGTTGGGCACCCAGGCAAGATTCGGTTGGCAGCTGATCCGGCTGTCGACCCGTGTAGGGGAGTCGCCAAGTTGGTCAAGGCACCGGATTTTGATTCCGGCATGCGAGGGTTCGAGTCCTTCCTCCCCTGCCAAACCGTTTTCTCACGCATCCTTCCTCATGCAGGCAGCTCCTCCCACTCCTGACTTCATGGTGTTCACCGGCAATGCCAATCCGGCACTGGCGGAGGAGATCGCGCGCCACCTGGGCATCTCGCTCGGCGCGGCCTCGGTGAGCCGTTTCTCCGACGGCGAAGTCACCGTGGAGATCAACACCAACGTGCGGGCGCGGGACGTGTTCGTGGTGCAGTCCACCTGCGCCCCCACCAACGAGAACCTGATGGAACTGCTGATCATGGTCGACGCGCTCAAGCGCGCCTCGGCCGAACGGATCAGCGCCGTCATCCCCTACTTCGGCTACGCCCGCCAGGACCGCCGCCCGCGCTCGAGCCGCGTGCCGATCTCGGCCAAGGTGGTGGCCAACCTGCTGGAGACGGTGGGTGTCGCGCGCGTCCTCACGATGGACCTGCACGCCGACCAGATCCAGGGCTTCTTCGACATCCCCGTCGACAACATCTACGCCTCGCCGGTGCTGCTGGGCGACCTGCGCCAGAAGAAGTACGACAACCTGATCGTCGTGTCGCCCGACGTCGGCGGCGTGGTGCGCGCCCGCGCGCTGGCCAAGCAGCTGAACACCGACCTGGCGATCATCGACAAGCGCCGCCCCAAGGCGAACGTGTCCGAGGTGATGCACGTCATCGGCGACATCGAAGGCCGCAACTGCGTGATCATGGACGACATGATCGACACCGCCGGCACGCTGGTGAAGGCGGCCGAGGTGCTGAAGGAACGCGGCGCGAAGAACGTCTACGCCTATTGCACGCACCCGATCTTTTCCGGTCCCGCCATCGAGCGCCTGTCCAAGGGCAACGCTCTCGACGAGGTGGTGGTGACCAACACGATTCCCCTGTCGGACTCCGCGCGCGGCTGCGCCAAGATCCGCCAGCTGACCGTCGCCCCGCTGGTGGCTGAAACCATCCAGCGCATCGCCAAGGGCGAGTCGGTCATGTCCCTGTTCTCGGACCAGGTCGACCTGTTCTGAGCCTAGCCGCCCCGTTCGCGGGGCATTTTGAAACCGGCAGCACACTGGTCGCGGTGGCTGTCCGAAATGGAGTTGATCATGAAATTCGTCGCTTTCGAGCGCGCCAAGCAGGGCACGGGTGCGAGCCGCCGTCTCCGCAACGTGGGCAAGACGCCCGGCATCGTGTACGGTGGCGAAGGCCAGCCGCAGCTGATCGAGCTCGATCACAACGCGCTGTTCCACGCCCTGAAGAAGGAAGCCTTCCACTCGTCGATCCTCGACATGGAACTCGGCGGCTCCACCAGCAAGGTGCTGCTGCGTGACGTGCAGTTCCACCCGTTCCGCCAGCAGGTGCAGCACATCGACTTTCAGCGCGTCGATGCCAACACCCGCCTGCACATGAAGGTGCCGGTGCACTACAAGAACGCCGAGGAATCCGAGGCGGTCAAGGTGGAGCACTGCCTGGTGAACCCGGTGATCAACGAACTGGACATCTCCTGCCTGCCGGGCGACCTGCCCGAGTTCATCGAGGTCGACCTGTCCGGCCTGAAGAAGGGCATGACCCTGCACCTGAACGACATCACGCTGCCCAAGGGCGTGAAGGCCGTGACGCACGGCAAGCCGAACCCGGTGCTGGTGTCCGTGGTGGTCGCCGCCGCCGAGGAATCGGCCGCCGACGCTGCCGATGCTGCAGCTGCCGCCCCCGCCGCCGACACCAAGGCCGCTCCGGCCAAGGGTGGCAAGGACGCGAAGCCGGCCGCCAAGGCTCCGGCTGCCAAGGCTCCGGCCGCGAAGAAGTAAAGCGCTTCGTCACCCCCGCGCAGGCGGGGGCCCAGAGAAGGCCCGCAATCGCGGGCCTTTTTCTTGGCGTCTGGCGACAATAGTTCCCTTCGGCGCAGCGCCGCCCTCCACTACCTTCGCAAGAACATGATCAAGCTGTTCGTCGGCCTGGGCAATCCCGGCCCCGAGTACGAGGCGACCCGCCACAACGCCGGCTTCTGGTGGGTGGACGAACTCGCGCGCGAACTCAAGGTGAACCTGGTGCACGACCGCGGCTACCACGGGCTGGTCGCCCGCGCCAACGTGCATGGGCAGACGGTGTGGCTGCTCGAGCCCCTGACCTTCATGAACCTGTCAGGCAAGTCGGTGGCGGCGCTCGCGCGCTTCTACAAGATCCAGCCCGAGGAAGTGCTGGTGGTGCACGACGAACTCGACGTGGTGCCGGGCCAGGCCAAGCTGAAGTTCGGCGGCAGCCACGCCGGCCACAACGGGCTGCGCGACATCCACGGCCAGCTCGGAACGGGCGACTACTGGCGGCTGCGCATCGGCATCGGCCACCCGGGCGTCAAGGCCGAAGTGGTCAACTGGGTCCTGAAGAAGCCGGCGCCCGAACAGCGCACCGCGATCGAGGAATGCATCGCCCGCACCCTGAAGGCCGTGCCGGCGATGCTGGCCGGCGAGATGGACAAGGCCACGCTGGTGGTCCACACGCACAAGGCGCCCCGGCCCAAGCCGCCGCGGCCCGAGGAACCCTGACCACCCTGCGCAAGGAGGAGACCGTGCATCCATTCATCATCACTGCCGCCTTGGTCGTCGTGGCGCCCTGGGCGCATGGACAGGCGGTCTACCGATGCGGCAGCAGCTACAGCCAGCAGCCCTGCCCGGGCGGCACCACGGTGCAGGTGGACGACGCCCGCACGCCCGCCGAAGCGGCACGTGCCAACAGCGTGGCGGCGGCCGACCGCAAGCGTGCCGATGCGATGGAGAAGGCGCGCCTGGCGCAGGAGAAGAATGCGCCCAAGGCGCTGGTGATCGGGCCTGCGCAGGCGGCCGCATCGGCGCCGGTGGTGAAAGTCGTCGCCAGGGACGACAAGAAGAAAAAGAAGGGCAAGCAGCCGGAGCACTTCACGGCGGTGGCGCCGAAGAAGAAGCCCTAGCCGTCATACCCGCGAAGGCGGCGATCCAGGGCTTTCAGGCTGTTCGCTCTCTCGGGAGCCCTGGGCCCCCGCCTCCGCGGGGGTGACGTTGGTGGCCACCAGCCGCCGATACTTCTGCCACAGGCTTTCGCGGCTCTCCACCCTCTGCGGATTCACGGGGATGCACGCCACCGGGCAGACCTGCACGCACTGCGGCTCGTCAAAATGGCCGACGCATTCGGTGCATTTGTCCGGGTGGATCTCGTAGATCTCCGGGCCCAGGTAGATCGCCTCGTTCGGGCACTCCGGCTCGCAGACATCGCAGTTGATGCACTCGTCGGTAATCATCAATGCCATGGGCGGGGAAATCCTCGATATCGACTTCTGGCATTATCCCCGCCTTCATGAGCCTGTTCCTCTTCAAGCGCCTGATCACCCTGATTACGACGCTGGTAGGCACCTCCGTCGTGGTGTTCGCGGTCCTGGAGATCCTGCCCGGCAACGCTGCCCAGATCATCATGGGCCCGGACGCCTCGCCCGACGCGGTGGCGGCGCTCGCCCAGAAGCTGGGGCTGAACCGCCCCGCCGCGGAGCGCTACTGGGAATGGGTCACGGGCATGCTGCGCTTCGACCTGGGCATCAGCTACGCCTACAGCACCCCCGTGGGCGAACTCGTGCTGGAACGGCTGGCCCTGACGGTGCCGCTCGCGCTGATGGCCATGGCGCTGACCACCATCTTCGCGCTGGCCGCCGGCATCTACGCCGCGGCTCGCCACAACAAGCTGGGCGACGTCAGCGTGATGGGGCTGTCGCAGATCGGCATCGCGATCCCCAACTTCTGGTTCGCCATCCTGCTGATCCTGCTGTTCTCGGTGCAGCTCAAGTGGTTCTCCGCCGGCGGCTTCCCCGGCTGGAGCGAAGGCCTGCTGCCCGGCTTGCGCGCGCTGCTGCTGCCCGCCTTGTCCCTGGCCGTGGTGCAGGCGGCGATCCTGGCGCGCATCACGCGGTCGTCCGTGCTCGAGGTGCTGCGTGAGGATTTCGTGCGCACCGCGCGCGCCAAGGGCGTTTCGCAGCGCGGCACGCTGTGGGGCCACGTGCTGCGCAATGCGCTGATCCCGGTGATCACGGTGATGGGCCTGCAGTTCGCCGAATTGCTGGCCGGCACCATCGTGGTGGAGAGCGTGTTCTACCTGCCGGGCCTGGGGCGGCTGATCTTCCAGTCCATTTCCAACCGCGACCTGATCGTGGTGCGCAACTGCGTGATGCTGCTGGCCGCGATGGTCGTCATCGTCAACTTCATCGTCGACGTGCTGTATGCGGTGATCGACCCGCGGGTGAAGGCGAGCGACATATGAGCGTCGTGGGGGCACTGACATGAGCGCGGTCCTCGAAAAGGCGGTGGCGCCGGTGCCGGTGGGGCCCGGCTTCTGGCGCCGTGCCCGGCGCAACCCGAGCTTCATGATCGGGCTGGTGCTGAGCCTGCTGCTCGTGTTCGCCGCCGGCCTGTCCTTCGTGTGGACGCCCCACAACCCCTACGACGTGGACATGGCGCTGAAACTGCGCAAGCCCGACGGCACCTACTGGCTCGGCAACGACCCCTTCGGCCGCGACATCGTGTCGCTGCTGCTGGTGGGTGCGCGCGCATCCATCGCCGTGGGCATCATCGCCGTCGGCATCGGCCTCGTCATCGGAACGGCGCTGGGCCTGCTCGCCTCCGCGCGGCGCGGCTGGGTCGAGGAAGGCATCATGCGCATCGCCGACTTCGGCTTCGCCTTCCCCGCGATCCTGTCCGCGATCATGCTGACCGCGGTCTTCGGCCCCGGCATGGTCAACGCGATCATCGCCATCGGCATCTACAACATCCCGACCTTCGCGCGCATCACGCGCGCCTCCGCCAACGCGGTGTGGAGCCGCG
>DATAGN010000150.1:0-9127 GCA_036263715.1 Ramlibacter sp. | reverse complement strand
TGATGATCTCCGCGCTCGTTCTCGCCGGCATCGCCCTGTCCATGCTGCTCGCGCTCGTGATCAGCGGCCGGATCGTTCGTCCGCTGCAGCGCGCCATTGCGGCTGCCGATCGCATCGCCGACGGCGACCTGACCGGCAAGGTCGAGGTGCGCGGCAGCGACGAAACCGCGCAGTTGCTGCAGGCGCTGGACCGCATGAGCCGCAACCTCGCGCAGCTCGTGGGCAACGTCGCCTCGGGTGCGCGGGCGGTCGCCGGCAACAGCGGGCAGGTCGCGCAGGGCAACCTGGAACTGTCGCAGCGCACCGAGGAGCAGGCCAGCACGCTCGAGGAGACTGCCAGCTCGATGGAGGAACTGACCTCCACCGTGGCGCAGAACGCCGACAACGCGCGGCAGGCCCGGCAACTGGCCGCGGACGCCTCCGAGATCGCCAACAGGGGTGGCGATGTCGTGGGGGCCGTGGTGTCCACCATGGCGGAGATCTCCGATTCGTCGCGCCAGATCGGCGACATCATCGGGGTGATCGACGGCATCGCCTTCCAGACCAACATCCTCGCCCTCAACGCAGCCGTCGAGGCGGCGCGCGCGGGCGACCAGGGCCGCGGTTTCGCTGTCGTCGCCGCCGAAGTGCGTTCGCTGGCGCAGCGCAGCGCCGAGGCCGCCAAGCAGATCAAGGCGCTGATCGGCGCGTCGGTGGAGAAGGTCGAAGCCGGCACGAAGCTGGTCGACCGCGCCGGGGCAACGATCGTCGAGGTCGTGGCATCTGTCCACAAGGTCAGTGGGCTGGTGGCCGAGATCGCTTCGGCCAGCCAGGAGCAAAGCAGCGGCATCGGGCAGGTCAATACCGCGATCAGCCAGATGGAACAGGTGGTGCAGCAGAACGCCTCGCTCGTCGAAGAGGCGACCGCCGCGACCGAATCGATGAAAGCCCAGGCCGACCAGCTGCTGGCGGCCGTCACCCGGTTCAAGTTGTCGGAGGCCGGCGCGAGCGAGGCGGCAGCGCCTGTCGCGATGGCGCCGATCCGAACCACGCGGCCCCTGGTTCCCGCGTTTCGGCCGCTGCGAGCAGCTGCTGCAGGGTCGTCAGCGCGGGCGGCCGGGGAGTGGCAGACGTTCTAGCGTCGGCGGCGGCGAGTCGGGCAAGCCGGGTTCCCGCTTTCGCGGGAACACTCACTAGGCAGTCTCGCGGGCGCGTTCGTTCCTGTCGCCACCGCCGGGCACCGGCGGCATCATGCGGGGACGCTGCAGCTTGATGTGGGCGGCCAGGCCGCCCGAGGTGGTGTTCGCCAGCGCGAAGATGCCGCCCATGCGCTGCACCGTCTTGTCCACGATCGCCAGGCCCAGGCCGGCACCCGTGGCCGCCGTGCGCGCAGCGTCGCCGCGGAAGAAGGGCTTCACCAGGTTGGGCAGGGCTTCCGGCGACACGCCCATGCCGTGGTCGCGCACCTTGAGCAGCACCCATTCGTTGCGCGCGCGTGCCGCGATGTCCACGAGTGCCACGCCGGTCTCGGGCGTCTTGCCATAGCGGCGCGCGTTCTCCAGCAGGTTGGAGATGACGCGGGCCAGTTCGACTTCGTCTGCCAGCACCTGCAGGTTCTTGGGCATGTCCACGGTGACCTTGATGTCGCCGTGGTCCTCGATCGCGTACATGCAGGCTTCCACCACGTCGTTCAGCACCACGGGCTTGAGCTCCGCATGGTCGGGACGCGCGTAGTCGAGGAACTTGTCGATGATCGCGTCGAGCTGGTCGATGTCCGCCGCCATGTGGTCGCGCGCATCGGCGTCCACCACGCTCATCTCGGTTTCCAGCCGCAGGCGCGCCAGCGGCGTGCGCAGGTCGTGCGAGATGCCGGCCAGCATCACCGCGCGGTCCTGCTCGATCTTGGCGAGCTGCTGCGCCATTCGGTTGAAGCCGATGTTCACCTCGCGGATCTCGGAGGTCACCGCCTTCTCGTCCAGCCGGCTGGCATCGAAGTCACCGTCGCGCACGCGGCTGGCGGCAAAGGACAGCTGCTTGAGCGGCCGGTTGATCAGACGCGCGATGACCGCCGCGCCCGCAAGGGACAGCGCCGCCGCCGTGATCAGCCACACCAGCCAGGTCTTGCCGCCCACCTGCGAGAACCGCGTGCGGTCCATCAGCATCCAGTAGTCGTCGCGGTCGATCTTGAAGCCGATCCACAGGCCGTCCTCGCCGTTGACGCTGCTGGCCATCACCGTGCCGCTGCCCAGCCGGCTGACCAGTTCGTCGACGATGCGGCGGTCCAGGGCGTTGCCGGTGAGCGCCGAGAACTTGTCCTGCGGTTCGCGCGGCAGGATGCGCACGCCTTCCTGGTCCGCCAGGGTCTTGATCAGCGACACGCGGGCGATCGGGTCCGCATGCACCAGCGCCGCGCGGCTGAGGTTCACCAGCGATGCGATCTGCTGCGCGGTCTGCACGGCACGCGGCTCGAACTCCAGGGCGCGGAAGGTTTGCAGCCACGCGATGATCGATCCGATCAGCAGCAGCGACAGCAGGAAGAAGGTGCGCCAGAAGAGCGACAGCCCCAGGCGGGGCCGCATTTCCAGCGGTGCCGGTGCGGTCTCCAGCGGTGCGGGGCTGGTGGCTTCGGCGTTGGCCATGACGGCTCTGATCATGCGGAATGACGAATGACGGATGACAAATGACGAAGACCGCTCATCAATGAATTGTGGCCGCTGCGGCGACGCGTGTCATTCGTCATCAGGCGAAGCCGTGTCATTTGTCATGCACACAAGCCGTGTCATTCGTCATGCGCGCGGCGCCGCGGCGCCCGCGCAGGATCAACCCGCGCCGTCCGGCACGAACACGTAGCCCACGCCCCAGACCGTCTGGATGTAGCGGGGGGACGCCGGGTCGGCTTCGATCAGCTTGCGCAGGCGCGAGACCTGCACGTCCAGGCTGCGGTCGAAGGGCTCGAACTCGCGGCCACGCGCCAGCTGCGCGAGCTTCTCGCGCGACAGCGGCTGGCGTGGGTGGCGCACCAGCGCCTTGAGCATGGCGAATTCGCCCGTGGTCAGCGGCAGTTCCTCGCCGTTCTTGCGCAGCGTGCGCGCGCCCAGGTCGAAGGCGAAGGGGCCGAAGTTCACGACCTCGTTGTCCGAGGAGGGGGCGCCGGGCGCCTCCTGCGCGGGGCGCCGGCGCAGCACGGCATGCACGCGCGCCAGCAGTTCGCGCGGATTGAAGGGCTTGCCGAGATAGTCGTCGGCGCCGACTTCCAGCCCGACGATGCGGTCGACGTCCTCGCCCTTGGCGGTGAGCATGATGATCGGCGTGCGGTCGTTGGCCGCGCGCAGCCGCCGGCAGATCGACAGGCCGTCCTCGCCGGGCATCATCAGGTCCAGGACGATCAGGTCCGCGGTCTCCCGCAGCATCAGGCGGTTGAGCGCCTTGCCGTCCTCGGCCAGGATCACCTCGAAGCCTTCCTGGGTGAGGTAGCGGCGCAGCAGGTCGCGGATGCGCGCGTCGTCGTCCACCACCAGGATCTTGTCGGTGCGTGCTGCAGCTTGGGTCATGGCTCTCCAGAATCCAATTTGTAACAGCGGCGATTCTGACCGTCGGCCTCGCCCGATTCCGGGTTTTCACCCTTGGTTTTTCACCGTGTTACAAATGTTGCCCCAGCCGTGGGCCGTTCACAAGCGGGAAGTCCGCGCCCATGAGACCCTTGGCGTTGTGCTGTCCATGACGCGATCCCCTGTCCTCCTCATCCTTGCGCTGGCCGCTTCGGCCGGTGCATCGGGTGCGCCCGGGCGGCCGCCGCAGGACCTGCGACAGGCCTTGCAGCAGTACCAGCCCGCCAAGCCGCCGGCGCCCCGGCAACTGAGTCCCGGCGAGCGCGCCGAACTGCGGCGGCAACTGGCGGACCAGGGACAGGATTCGCGCAGGCGTTGATCGGGGAGCTGATGAAAAGAAGGACCATGGCGTTCGGGGCCCTGCTTGCCCTGGCCGCGGGAACGGCGCAGGCGCAGGTGCTGCCGCCGCCGCAGAACGTGCTGCAGCTGCAGGCCACCGGCACCGTGGAAGTGCAGCAGGACCTGCTGCAGATGAACCTGAGCACCACGCGCGAGGGCAGCGACCCCGGCGCGGTGCAGGCGCAGCTGAAGACGGCGCTGGATGCGGCGCTGGCCGAAGCACGCAAGTCGGCGCAGCCCGGGCAACTGGATGTGCGAACCGGCAACTTTGCGCTGTACCCGCGTCACAACCGCGAAGGCCGCATCAGCGGCTGGCAGGGCACGGCCGAACTGGTGCTGGACGGCCGCGACTTCAGCCGGATCTCGCAAACCGCCGCCCGCATCACCACCATGACGCTCGCAGGCGTGAGCTTCGGCCTGAGCCGCGAGCAGCGCGCGAAGGTCGAGGGGGAGGCGCAGGCGCAGGCCATCGAGCGCTTCAAGGCCAAGGCCGCGGAACTCGCCCGCAACTTCGGCTTTGCCGGCTACACGCTGCGCGAGGTGGCCGTGAACGCCAACGAACCGGGCTTCATGCCGCGCATGCGCATGGCGGCGCAGGAGGGCCGGCTCGCATCGGCCGAAGCCGCCGTGCCGGTGGAGCCGGGCAAGAGCAGCGTCGTCGTGACGGTGTCCGGATCCGTCCAGCTGCGATAAGCACAGGTACAAGCGCCAGTCCGACAAGGCTGGGCAGCCACGGCCGCTAAGCTCGCGGCCATGTCAGCCGTCCTCCCCGAAAGCGAGATGCAGCCGGCCGCCGCAGCCGGCCCGCCCGAGCTTTTCATCGTCATGAACCGTGGCTCCGGATCCACGGAGAAGGACGAATCGCGGCGCGCCATCGAGGCCGAACTGATGGGGGCCGCGCGGCCCCACCGCTTCGTGCCGGTGGCGCCGGGCGAGCTGCCGCAGGCCTGCCGCGACGCCGCGAGGCTGGCGAAGGCGCATGGCGGCGTGCTGGTGGCCGTCGGCGGCGACGGCACGATCAACGCGGCGGCGCAGGCGGCGCTGACCGAGGACTGCCCCCTGGGCGTGATCGCGCAGGGCACCTTCAACCTGTTCGCCCGCCAGCTGGGGCTGCCGCTGGACGCCGGGCAGGCCGCGCAGGCCATCCTGCAGGCGCAGCCCGAACCGGTGCAGGTGGGCCTGGTCAACGAACGCGTGTTCCTGGTCAATGCCTCGGTCGGCCTCTACCCCAAGTTGCTGGCGGACCGCGAGACCGTCAAGCAGAAGCTGGGGCGCCGGCGCTGGATCGCCATGCTGGCCGCGCTGAAGTCGATGCTGGAGTGGCGGCTGCAGTTGCGGCTGGATGGCGAGGTCGACGGCGAACTCACCAAGCTGCGCACCTCCAGCATCTTCGTGTGCAACAACCAGCTGCAGGTGGAACGCGTGGGCATCGAGGAGAAGGTGGTCGCGCAGCTGGCCAACGGCCGCATGGTCTGCCTGCTGGTGCGCGCGTCCGACTGGTGGGCCAAGCTGCGCCTGCTCGGTGCGGCGTTGCTGGGCAGGCTGGGCCAGGTGCACGAGATCGACGCGTTCTCCCTGCGCACGCTGAGCGTGACCACCCGCAACGCCCGCCAGGTCAAGGTGGCCACCGACGGCGAGGTGCAGTGGATGCAGCTGCCGCTTCGCTTCACGGTCGCGCCGCGGCCGCTGAAGGTGATGCTGCCGCCGCCCGAGCAGCGGCTGCCGCGCGAATGACCGTCCTCCTGCACCTTTCCGACACCCACTTCGGCACCGAGGAGGCGCCGGTGGTGGAAGCCGCGCGCAAGTTGGTCGCGCAGGAGCGCCCCACGGCGGTGATCCTGAGCGGCGACATCACGCAGCGCGCGCGTAGCGCCCAGTTCGCGGCGGCGCGGGCCTTCTGCGATTCGCTCGGGGTCGAGCACGTGCTGACCCTGCCGGGCAACCACGACATCCCGCTCTACAACCTGGCGGCCCGCGTGTTCGCGCCGTATGCCGGCTACATGGAAGCCTTCGGGCGCGAGCTCGAACCCGAGCTGGAGTTCGACGACGTGCTGGTGATCGGCGTGAACACCACCCGGCCCGAGCGGCGCAAGGACGGCGAGGTGTCGCCGCAGCAGATCGAGCGCGTCGTGCAGCGCCTGAAGGGCGCGCGCCGCGAGCAGCTGCGCGTCGTGGTCACGCACCAGCCCGCCTGCGTGATGCGGCCGGAAGACGAGAAGGACCGCCTGCACGGCGGCGAGGAGGCGGTGCAGGCGTGGGCGCGCGCCGGCGCGGACCTCGTGCTGGGAGGGCACATCCACCTGCCGTACATCAGCGACCTGTGCGCGCGCGCGGAAGGTGCGCCGCGCACCATGTACTGCGTGCAGGCAGGCACGGCGTTTTCGCACCGGGTGCGGCACAACTCGCCCAACTCGTTGAACATCATCCGCTGGGAGCCGCCGCGCAACGGCGATGCACGGGTGTGCTGTGTCGAGCGTTGGGACTACGATCTGGCCGACGAGCGTTTCGAGCTCGCACGGCCGAACGAGTTGAAACTGGGGGAGTGAAGATGTTGGGGTCGGCTGCGCCGAACCCAACCTACGGGCTGCTGCAGGTTGGGTTGCGCGCAGCGCACCCCAACACTCCGCAGACCTACTGCGCCGCCCAACCCCCATCCATGTTCCACGCCACGCCGCGCACGTTCTTCGCGGCCTCGGAGCAGAAGAACACGGCCAGCTCGCCCAGCTCCTCGGGCGTCGTGAACTGCAGCGACGGCTCCTTCTCGGCGAGCAACTGCTTCTTCGCCTCCTCGTTGGAGATGTTCATCGCGGCCGCTTTCGCATCGACCTGCTTTTGCACCAGGGGGGTGAGCACCCAGCCGGGGCAGATGGCATTGCAGGTGATGCCGGTGGTGGCGGTCTCCAGCGCGGTGACCTTCGTCAAGCCCACGAGGCCATGCTTGGCGGCGACATAGGCCGACTTCTGCGCCGATGCCACCAGGCCGTGCACGGACGCCACGTTGATGATGCGGCCCCAGTTGGCCTTGCGCATCGCGGGCAGGGCCAGCCGCGTCGTGTGGAAGGAGCTGGTCAGGTTGATTGCGATCACCGCGTCCCAGCGCTCGGTGGGGAAGTCCTCCACCGCCGCCACGTGCTGGATGCCGGCGTTGTTGACCAGCACGTCGACGCGGCCGAAGGCCTCGGCCGCGTAATGCATCATGGCCTCGATCTCGGCGGGCTTGCTCATGTCGGCGGCGTGGTAGCCGACCTTCACGCCCAGGGCCTCGACCTCGCGCTTGGCCCCTTCGGTGTCGCCGAAGCCATTGAGCACGATGCTCGCACCCTGGCGCGCCAGCGCCTTGGCGAGCCCCAGGCCGATGCCGCTGGTGGAACCTGTGACGAGTGCGGTCTTGCCTTGCAGCATGGGTTTCTCCTCTGCGGGATGATTTAGGATGACGTGGACCGGGCGAGCGTACTCGCAACCGGCCCCCACGCGCACCCATGTCCGTCCCTACGCTGAACTACGTATCCTGCCCGGACGCGGCCGGCATGCATCGCATGGCGTACTGGCTGTGGGGGGCCACCGATGCGCCGCACCTCGTGGTGTGCGCGCACGGCTTGTCGCGGCAGGGGCGCGACTTCGACGTGCTGGCCGAGGCGCTCGTCACGCGCAGCCCCTCGGTGCGCGTGGCCTGCCCCGACGTGGTGGGGCGCGGCCGCAGCGACTGGCTTGCCGATCCCTCCGGCTATGCCATTCCCACGTACGCGGGCGACATGCTGCAGATGCTGGCGCAGTTGCATGCGCAGGCACCGATCGGCTCGCTGGACTGGGTCGGCACCAGCATGGGCGGCTTGATCGGCATGGTGCTGGCAGGTTCGCCCCAGCTGCCGCTGCCGGCTGCCGTGCGCCGGCTCGTGCTCAACGACGTGGGCCCGGTCATCGAATGGTCCGCGCTGCAACGCATCGGCACCTACCTGGGCAACGCCGGCCGCTACGACAGCGTGCAGCAGGCGGCCGATGCGATGTGGCAGATCTCGCAAGGCTTCGGCCCGCACACCCCGCAGCAGTGGCTGGCGCTGTCGCAGGGCATGGTGCGGCCGCTGGCCGCAGGCGGCTTCACGCTGCACTACGACCCGCAAATCGCGGTGCCGTTCCGTGCACTCAACGAGGCCGCAGCCCAGGCGGGCCAGGCGGCGCTCTGGCAGCTGTACGACGCCGTCACGGCGCGCACGCTGCTCCTGCGCGGCGCCCAGTCGGACCTGCTGTCGCCCGACACCGCGCAGGCCATGCAGCGCCGGGGTCCCCGGCCGCGCCTGGTCGAGTTCGTTGGGGTGGGCCACGCGCCGACCCTCGTTCCACCGCAGCAGGTGGAGGCCGTCTGCGCCTTCCTGCTGGCCACAGCATCCCCACCCGATGAAGAGCCACACAGCGGAACAGGGTGAACAGGCGGCGGTGCCCGACCTCGTCGCCGCCGCCGAACAATCGTTGCCGCAGGAGGCGAATGCGCTGGCGCGCGCCCGCGCGTTCGCCGAGCCCCTGATCGCGGGCGAGACCCTGGAGACCGGCGAGAACACGCTCGTGCACGCGGACGCGGTCGCCGCCATCCTGAAGTCCATGGGCGGCTCGGAAGCCATGCAGGCGGCCAGCTACCTGGTTTACGCGTGTCCGCACCTGAACAAGCCGCAGGAAGTGATCGCCAAGGCCTTCGGCGAAAGCTACGCGGCGCTGGCGGTGGAGACGACCAAGCTGGTGCGCGTGCAGCAGCAGGCGCGCGGCGCCACCGACAACCTGGACGACCCGCGGGTGCAGACCGAGAACGTGCGCAAGATGCTGCTGGCGTTCTCGCGCGACCTGCGCGTGGTGATGCTGCGCCTGGCATCCCGCCTGCAGACGCTGCGCTACTTCGCTGCGACCAAGCAGGCGGTGCAACCCGCGGTGGCCCACGAGGCGCTACACGTGTTCGCGCCGCTGGCCAACCGCCTGGGCGTGTGGCAGGTGAAGTGGGAGATGGAGGACCTGGCCTTCCGCTTCCTGGAGCCCGAGACGTACAAGCGGGTGGCGCGCTGGCTCGACGAAAAGCGCGTGGAGCGGGAGCAGTACGTCGAGCAGCTGCGCCGCGAGCTCGAGGCCGACCTGCGCGCGCAGGGCGTGGCGGCCCAGGTGCATGGCCGGCCCAAGCACATCTACAGCATCGTCAAGAAGATGCGCGGCAAGTCGCTGGA
>DATAGN010000149.1:0-2916 GCA_036263715.1 Ramlibacter sp. | reverse complement strand
CCCTGGAGGTACACGTTGGAAGCCGCCAGCATGCTGTTGTAGGAGGCCTCGCCGGTGGGCAGGGTCAAGCCACCGCAGTTCGCTAATGCGGTGGCCGCGCCGCCGGTGCCTGCGCACCAGTACACGCCGCCGGCGTAGATCGCCGCGCCCTTGAAGACCGAGGAGTGGGCAACGTGCATCTGCACCGCTGCGAATCCGCCCGAGGAAATGCCGGCGACGAAGACCTTTGCGGGGTCGATCTGGTAGCGCTGCAGCTGCACGACGGCGGGCGCGTCCCCGCCGGGGCGCACGCTGGCCACACCAGGCGTGGCGTCGCTGGCGGCCGCACCGCTGCCGACTTCCGCGCCCAATTTCGCGCTTGCGGCCACCTCCCCTCCGCCGCCGCATGCAGCAAGGCACAGTGCAAGGAGGGCCGGTACCAGGAACTTCGCATGGAACTGCATCGCCATCAATCTAGTCTCCCGACAGGAACGCCGAAGTCATGCTAGCCGGTCTGCCATCCGCGCGGCGCTTCGGAACGGCTCCCGAGCTTGAAAAACACGGAAGCGGACGCAGGTGGATAGGTCGCCGCAAGACCGGCGCACAACAACTGATGTCCCAGACTTTCGCGCTCCCGCAGCACCCCGACTCCCCCGCATCCGACCTGCCGCTGGCCCACCCGAACTGGGTGGTCTACGAGCAGGTGGCCTTTCTCGCGCAAGCCGTCGCGCGGTCCGGTGACGTCTCGCCCAAGCTGCGCTCCAGCTTGCGGGGCTCGTGGCGCACGCCCTCGACGCCTGAGCTGGAGGACCGCATCGATGCAACGGTCGCGGATGCCGGCTTCTCTGCGGAATTCGTGCGCAACGGCGGCGAGCCGCGCATTGCAGGCTGCCTGAAGATCCTCCATGCGCTGGCGGCATGGGCCGACCCCGCGCGACCCGACGACCTGCTGGGTGAGCTCGCCCGCAGTGGCGAGCAGCTGGCGGCTGCGCTCGCTGCAGGCGACGTGGTGCAGCCGAAGCTCTGGCGTCCGGAAGAGCGGGCCGAGCGCTTGCGCCGCCTGCAGTCCGACGCGCCCGTGCCGGGCAAGGAAGAACGCAGGCAGCTGCGCCTGGCGCAGGAGCGCGACGCGCAGCGCGCGAGGGAGGAGCGCGCCGAACGCCTGCGCGAGGCAGAACAGGTGCGCATCGCACAACGTGCGGGCGAACTGCAGGCCTGGCTGCTCGCGCAGGGCGTCAGCGCCGACCGCTTCGAGCTCTCCACCTTCGACCAGCTGCAGTCCGGCGAGCTGCTGCGTGACTTCAGGGACGTGCATGGCGTGCATCCGTCACCGACGGCGTTGCGCAGGATCTTCGAACTGGCCCCGGCCGTGCACGAAGCGCTCGCGGCGCACCAGCGGGAGCAGGAACAGCGCGCCCGGGAGCGCAAGCTGGCGCAGCAACGCTGGGAGCAAAGCCTCGTCGGCTACGACGAGGCGCTGGAGCTGCTGTACGTCACCAAGGCGGAGCTCGACGAGTGGGCCGCGCTGCAGCGCGTGCCGGTCGCGCTGCGACGGACCGTGCGCAAGGGCGGCCAGGAGAGCCTGCAGGTCCTGTTCGATCCGGCCGTGCTGAAGGAGATCTCCGAGGAGCAGGTCGCGCAGTGGCGCGCCGCCGACCTGGAGACCCTGCCGCCGGAAGACCGGTCCGCGCGCGCTCGCAGCGTGGCCAGGATCCAGGCCCGCCGGCGGCTGGCGGCCGCGATTGAAGCGACGAAGGCCGCGCACGACTGCCAGGTGCGCGAGCAGGAAGACGGCGCGCTGGTCTTCACGAGGGCAGCGACTGTGCCGGTGGTCGTCCCCGTGTCTGCGGAGGATACGCAGACCTGGTCGGCCATCGTCCTGCTGCAGGCCAGCTTGCCCGCTCCGAAGAATCCCGGTGAAGTCGGCAACCTGTCCGCGCGCGTCGGCGCCTTCTTCGCGCCCGGCAAGCTGGCGGGCCTGGGGCTGGCGCTCTCCAACGCCGTCGCGGACCTGCTGGCGGAATACGGCAGCGCCTTGTCTGCCGCGCAGCGCGGCGAGCTGCTCGCCGGCCTGCAAGCCGCTTTGGCCCACGGCATGCGCCAACAGGACGTCGACGCGGACCTGAAGAACACCTTGGTCGCCTCGGTCGGCCAGCTGCTGCGGCGCATCGAGGAAGAACGCGCGCAGGAGCTCGTGCGCCTGAAGGACTATCCGCAGGCCTTTCCGCTCGCCCGATCCCTGCAGCGCAGGATCCACTTCCGCCTCGGCCCCACGAACTCGGGCAAGACGCACGATGCGCTGGAGGCGTTGAAGCAGGCCGACTCCGGCGTGTACCTGGCGCCGCTGCGCCTGCTGGCGATGGAGATCCGCGACCGCCTGGTGGCGCAGGGCATCCCCTGCAACCTGCTCACGGGGGAAGAGCACGACCGCATGGAAGGCGCGCGCCACACCGCCTGCACCGTGGAGATGATGAACCCCGAGCAGCAGGTGGACGTCGCCGTCGTCGACGAGATCCAGATGCTGCAGGACCCCGGGCGCGGCTGGGCGTGGACCTCCGCGCTGGTCGGCGCCCCGGCACGCGACGTGTACGTTTGCGGTTCCGACACGGTGCACAAGCGCTGCGTCGAGGTGCTGGACGCTATCGGCGAGCAGCACGAGACGGTGTTCCTGCAACGCAAGACGCCGCTGGTGGTGGAGGACGTGCCACTGGGCGCGCGGCGCGGTCGCAAGCACGCCGAAGCCGGCCTGCAACCCGGCGACGCCGTGATCGCTTTTTCGCGCAAGGACGTGTTGACGCTCAGCGCCCGCTACCGCGCGCAAGGGCTGTCCGTGGCCACCATCTACGGCGCCCTGGCGCCGGAAGTGCGACGCACGGAGGCGGAACGCTTCGCCAGCGGCGAGGCCGACGTGGTGGTCGCCACCGACGCCATCGGCAT
>DATAGN010000148.1:0-10871 GCA_036263715.1 Ramlibacter sp. | reverse complement strand
TGCTGGCACGGCTGTCGCCGTAGAACGCCAGCCTTCGCCGGCTAGTGCTTCGCCTGCGCCGCCGTCCGCAGCAGTTCCTCCACCGCGGTCAGCTCCGCCGGCTTCGTGAGGTGCTTGTCGAAGCCGGCATCGCGGGTGCGCTGGCGGTCGTCCTGCGTGCCCCAGCCGGTCAGCGCCACCAGCAGCGTCTTCTGCATGCCTGGCAGCATGCGCATGCGCTTGGCCACGTCGTAGCCGGTCATGTCGGGCAGGCCGATGTCGAGGAAGACCACGTCCAGCGCCTGCGCCTGCGCCACCTGCAGCGCCTCGGCGCCGCTGTGCGCGATGTGGGCCGCGTGGCCTTCGATGTCCAGGAGCACGCCCAGGCTCTCCGCGGCGTCCGTGTTGTCGTCGACGACCAGCACCTGGAGCTGGCCGGGTTTGGGGGTGGATGTCTGCATATGCGTCCTCGTACTGCTTTCTGTGGCGGCGGCCAGCGGCAGGCGCACGGTGAAGGTGCTGCCCTGGCCGGCCCCCGGGCTGGCCGCGGAGACGGTGCCGCCGTGCAGCGCCACGAGGCTTTGCACCAGCGACAGGCCGATGCCCAGCCCGCCCTGCGGCTTGCCCGTGCTGCTGGGCACCTGCGCGAACATCTCGAAGACCTTGTCGATGGCCTCGGGCGCGATGCCGATGCCGGTGTCGGTGACGGAGAGCACGGCCTGCTGGTCCTCGACCCGGACCTTCAGGCTGATGCGGCCGCCTTCCGGCGTGTATTTCGCCGCGTTGTTCAGGAGGTTGCTCACGACCTGTGCGATGCGCGTGGGGTCCGCATCCATGGGCAGCGGCTGCGACGGGACCTCCACGTTCAGGCGGTGCCCACCGGCATCCACCAGGGAAGCGCTGGTCTCGACCGCGGTCGCGACGACGTCCTTCAGGTCGATGCGCTGGCGGCGCAGTTCGACCTTGCCGGTGCTGATGCGCGCCACGTCCAGCAGGTCGTCGACCAGGTGCACCATGTGCTGGATCTGCCGCTCCATCATCTGGCGCGTCTTCTCCAGCAATTCCGGCTTGGCGCCCGCCATGCGCATCAGGTGCAGGCCGTTGGAAAGCGGCGCCAGGGGGTTGCGCAACTCGTGGGCCAGCGTGGCCAGGAATTCGGTCTTGCGGCGGTTGGCCTGCGCGAGTTCCTCGTTCAGGCGGCGCATGTCCTGCTCGGCGAGCAGCCGCTGGGTGATGTCGGAGAACAGCACCGCGACCAGGTCGCTGCCCACGCCGCCCAGGCGGGTGGCATACACGTCGAACCACCGGTTCAGGGACTTGGCTTCCTGCACGAAGCGCGTGGATTCGCCGGTGCGCGCCACCCGATCGTAGGTCTCGAACCACTCGCCCTCGTCGTGCCCCGGCGCCACGTCACGGATGGTGCGGCCCACCGCATTGCGGATGCCGGTGTGCATGGTGAAGGCCTCGTTGGCCTCCTCGAACTGGTAGTCGCGCACCCGGCCCTCGGCATCGCGCACGAGCTTCAGGACGCAGAAGCCTTCGTCGATCGACTCGAACAGGGCGCGGTAGCGCTCTTCCTTGGCTTCCAGCCGCTGCTCGAATTCGCGCCGCTCGCGCAGCCGCAGTTCTTCCTTGCTGCGATAGAGCTCGACGAACACGCCGACCTTGGCCTTGAGCACCTCGGCCCGCAGCGGCTTGGCCAGGAAGTCGACCGCGCCCAGCGCGTATGCGGACAGCATGGCCTCGTCGGGATCGTCGCCCGCGGTCACGAACAGGATGGGCGTGAAGCGCGACCGCGCCCGCGAGCGGATCTCGCGGGCCACCTCGAAGCCGTCCATGCCGGGCATGCGCACGTCGAGCAGCACCGCGGCGAAGTCCTGCTTCTCGAGCGCGGCCAGCGCCTGCGGCCCGTTGACGGCGCGCACCATGTTCACGCCCAATGGGTCGAGCGCCGCCTCCAGCGCCAGCAGGTTGGCGGGTTGGTCGTCGACCAGCAGGACGTGGGCGGTGATGGCGGCGTTTTGTGGCACGAGGTGGCAGATGCGCTGGATGTGCGTCCGCGCAGCCGGAGTCTAAGTCGCTTCGTTACGTATCGGGGCTGTGTGGCCCAGTTGGAGGAAACGTCTGGCATGCATGACGGACGGGGGCGCGGAGCACCCGGGTTCTTCTCCTACAGCGCGTCCGATTTTGGCTCGTCCCACCTGTCAGGATGCAGAAGCATCGCCTGGCTATACTGGATGCGTGAACAGTAGTACCGCGCACGCACCCTGGCCTTTTCGTGCCGGCCCGCCCCAGGCGCTGCCCATGGTGCAGGGCACGATCCGCGCGGGCTTTCCCTCTCCGGCCGACGACTTCGCGGTCAAGCGGCACGACCTCAACGACCTGCTCATCACGCATCCTGCGGCCACCTTCTTCTGGCGCGTGCGCGGCACGTCCATGCAGGGCGCGGGCATCGCCGACGGCGACATCCTGATCGTCAACCGCGCACTGCAGGCGGTGCACGGAGACATCGTGGTGGCCGAGGTCGACAACGACTTCACCGTGAAGTACATGCACCGGCGCAACGGCCGCTTCAAGCTGGTCGCGGCCGATCCCACCTTTCCCGACATCGTGCCCAGGGAAGGCCAGACGGTGGTGATCTGCGGCGTCGTGACCGGAGCGGTCAAGAAGTTCCGGTAAGCGCGAAGCCCAGGTCCGGCTGCGGGGTGCCGTCGGCGGGGCCGTGCGCGAACAGTTCTTCCGGCGACAGGCGCACGAGCGCCAGCGCGTCGTCGATGGAACCCTGCAGCCACTGGTCCCAGTGCTCGCGTTCGATCGCGACCACCGAGCGCTTGTCCTGCGCATGCGCCGGCAGCGACGGGTCGGGCTTGTGGAAGCGGTTCAACAGGGGATGGGCGTCGCAGTTCTGCGTGAGCATCGTGTAGCTCGGGACCACCTCGCCGGTCTGCGGGTCCGTCCACTCGTTCCACACGCCCGCCAGGGCCCACGGCGACGCGTCGCGCCGCGCGAAGCGCCACCAGACGTTGCGGCCGCTGCCCCAGAAAGGCTCGTCGTAGTCCAGCGCCGGGATCAGGCACCGCTGGCCCTTGGCCCATGGCCCCTTGAAGGTGGGCGCGGTCGCCACCGTTTCGATGCGGCAGTTGTTGGTGCTGATCGGCCGCCCGCCGCGCCCGATGGGACGCCGCGTCTTGGCGAACCAGGGGATCAGGCCCCACTGGCCGACGACGGCGGACCCGTCCCGGATGAAGGGGCCGGCCTGCCACGGGCCGATGCCCTGCGTGGCGTACAGCGGCTGCGGCTGCTCGAGCAGCGTGAAGCCGAACACGTCACGCACGACGGTGACGCTGACGGGCCGGTAGCGGTTGCACATGCCGCCATTGTCGGGCGCAATGGAAAAGGGCCGGCAAGCCGGCCCCGGAAACCCGATGGAAAACCCGTTTACTTCTTCTCGGCAACCTTGTTCTTGTCGTCGTCGGCAGCGCCGGCCGGGGTGATGCTCACCTTCGGCACCGTCAGCGTTTCCTTCTCGGTGTACACACCGACCTTCGGGACTTCGACCTGCTTCTTCTCGGCCGTCACGTCCACCTTGGGCGCGTCCACGTCGTACTTCGGCAGCGTCACGTTGCCTTCCTGGGTCTTGGACACCTCGAACTTCGGCGCGGTGACGTTGCCCTCCTGGGTCTTCTGCACGTCGCAGCCGACCAGGGCGAAAGAGGCGGCGGTGATGCCGGCGAGGACGAAAGCGGTTTTACGCATGGCTAGACTCCCTTTGGGTGTGGTTGGAATGAACGCATTCTGGGAGGCTGTCCAAAGCGCGGCTGTAAGTGTCCGGCGGGAAGGCCCGTCCGACGGGACCTCCCGGCTGTGCTTCGTGGAGGACTACGCGCCGTGGCCGTGGGCGGCCAGCACTTGCGAGCGTGGCGTGCACCTGGGAGGGGTCGGCGGGCTTGACCAGGTGGGCCGCGAAACCCGCTTCGGCGCAGCGCCGGCGGTCCTGCTCCCGGCCGTAGCCGCTGAGCGCCACCACCGGAACGCGGGGCGACAGCGCCCGGCCGACCTCGATGCCGCTGCCGTCGGGCAGGCCCAGGTCGGTGAGCACGGCATCGAAGGCGGCGGTGCGCGCGGTGCGCAGCGCGTCGGCGCAGGTGCCCACGTGCTGCACCTCGTAGCCGTACTCCTCGAGGCACATGGCGAGCGCCGCGGCCGCGTCCTCGTTGTCCTCGACCAACAGCAGGCGCTTGCGGGCCGCACTGCCCGCGGCCTCGGGCCGGCCGGGCGCCGTGTCGGCGTCGCCCTGTGCCTCGGCGCAGGGCAGGGCGATCGTGAAGGTGCAGCCCTTGCCGCGGCCCTCGCTGCTGGCGCGGATCTGGCCGCCGTGCTGTGCCATCAGGCCCTGCGCGATGGCCAGGCCCAGTCCCAGGCCGCCATAGCTGCGCGAGACTTCCGAGTCGGCCTGCTCGAAGGGGCTGAAGATGCGCGGCAAGGCCTCGGGCGCGATGCCGATGCCCGAGTCCTTGCACGCCAGCCGGAACTCGCCGTCGACGCTGTCGGTGCGGATCACGATGCGGCCGCCGCGCGGCGTGAACTTCAGCGCATTGCGGATGATGTTCCACAGCACCTGCTGCATGCGTGCCTGGTCCGCCTCCACGTGGGGCCTCTGTGCGTGCAGGCGCAGGTCCACCTGGATGTCCTTGTCGCGCACCGTCTCGTCGACCATCGCCAGCACGGCGCGCGTGAGCTGGTGCATGTCGACCCGCGCCAGGTGCAGGCTGACCTTGCCCGCGCCGATGGCGGTGAGGTCCAGCAGGTCGTCGATCAGCCGTGCCTCCAGCGCCACGTTGCGGCGGATCATCGGCAGCAGGTCGCGATGACGGGCATCCACCTGCGCGGCGCGTTCGAGCACGTGCACGGCGGTCGTGATCGGCGCCAGCGGCGTGCGCAGTTCGTGCGACAGCACCGCCAGAAAGCGGTCCTTGGACTGGTTCGCGCGTTCCGCTTCTTCCTTGGCGGCGCGCAGCGTTTCGGCGGCCAGGTGGCGGTCCGTGCCGTCGTGCACCAGCTTGCAGAAGCCGGCGGGGTTGCCGTCGTCGTCCTCCAGCGCGGTCACGACGCCTTCGGCCCACAGCCGGCGGCCGTCGCGCGCGACCAGCCAGCAGTTGTCGCTGGCCTTGCCGCCCATGCGCGCCTGCCGCAGCTCGCGCTGCAGCGCCTGCTGGGGATGGGCTTCCATCGGGAACAGGATCGCGGCGGACTGGCCCACGACCTCCGCCGCTTCGTAGCCGAAGATGTGGCGCGCAGCGGGGTTCCAGAAGCGGATGGCGCCGTCCTCGTGCAGCAGGATGACGGCGTAGTCGCGCAGGCTGTTCACCACGCGTGCGAAGCGCAGGTCGGCCTCGCGCAGCTGGCGCTCGGCCAGCTCGCGCGCGCGGCGTTCGTCCAGCTCGCGCAGCGCCCGGCGCAGCACCGGCCCGATGCGGGCCAGCCGCTGCTTGCTCACGTAGTCGGTCGCACCGCGCTTGAGCAGTTCGACGGCGTTGTCGTCGCCGATGACGCCGGAGACGAACACGAAGGGCGTCTGCGGTGCGAGCCGGTTGCGGTGCTCCAGCAGCTCGGCGCCGGTGAAGCCGGGCAGCTCGTAGTCCGACAGGACGAGGTCCCAGCGGCCGTCCTCCAGGGCATCCACGAAGTCGGCCTCGTCGCGCACCACCTGGACCTGCGCGTTCGGGTAGGCGCGCTGCAGGTGCACGAGCAGCAGCTCCGCATCCAGGCGCGAATCTTCCACGAGCAGCGCCCGCAGGGTGCGCGGATCGCCTCCCTCCACGTCAGTCCTGCCTCCGGCGCGTGCGCAGCGAACCCGGCGGGGGTTCGTTGAGCACCGCCCAGAAGATGCCCAGGTCGGCGATCGCCTCGACGAACTGCTTGAATTCCACAGGCTTGACCACGTAGGCATTGACGCCCAGCTGGTAGCTTCGCAGCACGTCGGTCTCCTCGTGCGAGGAGGTCAGCATCACCACCGGGATGCTGCGCAGCGGGTCGGTGGTGCGCACGGTCTGCAGCACCTCCAGGCCATTGACCTTGGGCAGCTTCAGGTCCAGCAGCACCACCGCCGGGTTGCCCTCGGCGCGGCTCTCGTATTCGCCGGAGCGGGTGAGGTATTCGAGCGCGGCTTCGCCGTCGCGCACGACGATGACCTCATTGGCGAGCTGGCTGCGCTCCAGCGCCACCAGCGTCAGTTCCAGGTCGCGCGGATCGTCCTCGACCAGCAGGATGGGCTTGAGCATCAGTCAGACTCCTCGTTGCGCGCCGCCGCGGCGGCTGCGCCGTTGTTGTTCTGGGATGGGGGCGGCAGCACGAAACCGAAGGTGGCGCCGCGGTCCGGTTCGCCGCGCGCCCAGACGCTGCCGCCATGGCGTTCGACGATCCGCTTCACGTTCGCCAGGCCGATGCCGGTGCCGTCGAAATCCTCGGTGCGGTGCAGCCGCTGGAAGACGCCGAACAGCTTGCCGACGTACTTCATGGGAAAACCGACGCCGTTGTCCGTGACCTCCAGGCCCTCGCCCTGCGGAAGCGACACCGCGGCGACGCGGATGCGGGCCGGGTCGCGGCCGCGCGTGTACTTCGCGGCGTTGCCCAGGAGGTTGCGCACGGCCACCTGCAGCAGCAGCGGGTCGACCCACAGGCGCGGCAGCGGGCCGGCAATGTCCCACTCGATGCGGCGGTTGCGCTCGTGCTGGCGCAGCTCGTCGACCAGGTCTTCCACCAGCGTGCCGCTGTCCACCCAGGACGGCTTGAGTCCGGAGCGCCCGAGGCGCGAGAAATCGAGCAGGGCATCGACCAGCTGGCCGGCGAAGGAGGCTGCCTCCTTCACGTGCCCCAGGTAGCGGCGGGCGCGCTCGTCCAGCTTGTCCGCGTTGTCCTCCATCACCAGGTCCACGTAGCCGGCGATGTGGCGCATGGGCGCGCGCAGGTCGTGCGAGACGGTGTAGCTGAAGGCCTCCAGCTCCTTGTTGACGCGACCGAGCTCGATGGCGTGGCCGGCCAGTTCCTCGGCGCGGCGCAGCACCAGCGCGATGAGGGCCTGCCGCAGCTCGCCGACCGCAGCGGTCTGCGCCGGGCTCCACGGGGCCGAGCGGCCGCGCACGCGTTCCTGCCAGCTCTGGAAACTCTTGCGCGGGTGGATGCGGCCTTCGCCCGGGACGGTCTTGCGCGGATCGCCGGCCCACTGGATGGTGCGCACCAGTTCGGGCCGGAACCACAGGACCACATGCCGGTGCACCTGCGAGATCGACAGCGCCAGCACGCCGGCGCATTCGGGCAGCAGGGCGTCGCCGCCGGGATAGTGTTCCGGCAGGCGGTCGGTGCAGAACACGTCCTCGCTGCGCTCCACGATCCAGTGCGCGAGCTTGCGAACTTCGTCGAGCTTCGGCGTCGTGCCGACCGTCCAGCAGGTGTCGTTGAGCACCACCGCCGCCCCGGCGGCATCGGCGAGCTGGTCCAGGGCGAGGTCCGGCTGCACCAGGCGCTGCAGGGTGCCGTCGGACTCGGCCATCAGCGCCACCAGGTTCAGCACGCGCTGGTGCAGCGCCAGGCGCTGCGCGACTTCGGCATTGTCTTCCTGCGCCTGGATCTGCAGCGACATCAGCCGGCCCAGGTGCTCGCAAGCGACGCGCGTGGCGAACGGCAGGTGGCGTGCCTCGCGGTCGTGGCACGAGATGAGCCCCCAGAGGCGGCCGCGCGAGACGATCGACACCGACATCGATGCCGCCGTACCCATGTTGCGCATGTACTCCAGGTGCACGGGCGAGACGCTGCGCAGCGCCGCGAAGCTCAGGTCCACGCGCGACGGATCGCCTTGTCCCGACGCGGGCACCAGCGGTACGGGCGTGTAGCTGGCGTCGGGGATCAGCCGGATGTGGTTGACCTCGTACAGCTTGCGCGCCTGGGGCGGCACGTCGTTGGCGGGGAAGCGGTGGCCGGCGTAGGAGTCGTAGCCCGCGTCAAGGCGCTCGGCGAGCACCTCCCCGTGGCCGTCCTCGTCGAAGCGGTAGACCAGGCAGCGGCCGAAGCCGGTGAGCCGCTTCATCTCGCGCGCCACGATTTCGCAGAGCGCCTGGATCGACTCCCCCTGCTGCACCAGCGGCAACAGGTCGCGCGCGACGCCATAGATCGGCGCGTGCATCCCGGCGGCCGGCCCCGCCGGTTCGTATTCGACCAGCAGGCAGTCGCCCTGGCGGTGCGCGGCGGCGTCGTGGCTGCGGCCGTCCAGCGGCAGCGCGCCGAGCCAGGTGGGGCCGTGTCCGGCTTGCAGGGAACCGCTGTCGGCGGGCAGCACCTGCAGCGCCTGGCGCACCGCTTCCTCGCTGGGCCAGTTGGCGCTGTACGCCAGCAGCGTGCCGGTGTCCGCGGCGAGCACCGCCATCCGGCCGTGCGGCTGGATGGCACCCGGCACCCGGATGGGTTCGTCGGCGCACTGCGCGAGGTCAGGCAGCGGGAGCGCGCTCATGGAGTTCTAGTTCGAACAACGCGGAAAGATGGTCGAAGGTCCGCTGCGCCGCGCGGCAGGCGTCCGCGAGCGCGGCATCGGCCGCGAGTTCGGCGTGCAGCAACTCGCGCGCCTCGCGCCACATTTCGCCGGTGGCGTCGCCCCACCCGTGGAAGTACGCGGCACCGTAGCCGCGATGCAGGCCGGCGGCGGCGAGCCCGCGAGTGATGACCTGGCCGCCGAGGGCGGAGCCTTCCATGACGTAGATGGAGCCCCAGGCGGCCGCTTCGGTGCGCAGCGGCAGCGCGGGATTCGCTGCGGCGGGGCTCACGCCCAGGTCGCGCAGGTCCTGCTGCAGGAAAGCGCGGCGCGAGCGCGCCTGCAGCCACTGCCGGCGCCCGGGCAGCGCGGCCCATACGGTCGGTTCCCAGGTGGCGAGGAAGGCATCGAAGACGCGCAGCACGCGTGCGTAATGCGACCGGTCCTGCATGCGGTGCAGGTCCACGAGGCGGTCGATGCGGTGATGGTGCTCGCGGGTGGCGGAGCGCAATGCGGCCAGCGGCGAATCTGCGCAGGGGCGGAGCGGAGAACGGACAGGGGAAACCAAGGGTCGGCTGCGGGACGCGGGACGGGTAGGGCAATCCTGTCATCGCTCGGCCGACGCGGCTGTAGGACAGGTGCCCAGGTCGCGCAGACATGGCAAGCGCATGTGTCTTTTGTTGGCGTGTCGCGACCCCGGGAACGGGCTGGACGGATGTACAGTAGCAGGATGTATGCGCTGCTGGACGGGAACAATTTCTACGTGAGTTGCGAGCGCGTGTTCCGCCCGAGCCTGAACGGGCGGCCCGTGATCGTGCTGTCGAACAACGACGGCTGCGCGATCGCCCGCAGCAACGAGGCCAAGGCGCTCGGCATCCGCATGGGCACGCCGCACCACGAGATCCGCAAGGCGCTGCCCGACGCCGGCGTCGTCGCCCTGTCGGCCAACTTCACGCTCTACGGCGACATGAGCAACCGGATGATGGCCATCGCCGCCGGGCTGGGCCCCGCGCAGGAGATCTATTCGATCGACGAGTGCTTCATCGGCCTGGCCGGCATCCGCGGCGACCTGCGCGAACGCGCGCTGCGCCTGCGCGAACGCGTGCAGCAGTGGATCGGCCTGCCATGCGGCATCGGCATCGCGCCCACCAAGACGCTGGCCAAGCTCGCCAACCACGTGGCGAAGGCGGCGGAGCGGCACCCCGGCGCGCCGTATCCGGCGGAACTCGCCCAGGTCTGCGAGCTGCCGGCGCCCGGTCCGCAGCTCGATGCGCTGCTCGCGCTCACCGAGGTGGGCGACCTGTGGGGCATCGGCCGGCAGCTGTCGCAACAATTGCGCCACGAGGGCCTGCCCACCGCGCTGGACCTCGCGCGCGCGGATGCCGCGGCCCTGCGTCGCCGCTTCGGCGTGGTCGTGGAGCGCACCGTGCGCGAGTTGCAGGGCCATGCATGCATCGCGCTGGAGGACATCCCGCCGCGCAAGAAGGAGGTGTCGTGCACGCGGGCCTTCGGCGACCCCGTCGCGACGCTGGCGCCGCTGGAGGAGGCGGTGAGCGAGTATGCGAGCCGCGCGGCCTTCAAGCTGCGCCAGCAGTCCGCGCGCGCCGGGCAGGTGCTCGTGTTCCTGCACACCAACCCGTTTCGCCGGTGGGAGCGCCAGTACGCGCGTAGCATCACGCTGCCGCTGCGCCGCCCGGCCGCCGAAACGGCGACCATCGCGCAGGCGGCGCTGCGCGGGCTGCGCGCGATCTGGAAGCCCGGCTATCGCATCCACAAGGCCGGCGTGATCCTGCTGGACCTGCAGGACGACAGCGTGGAGCAGGGCGAACTGGCGCTCGATGGCGACGTCGCTTCGCCCGCCGGCGCGCGCCTCATGGCCGCGATGGATCGCATCAACGACCGCTACGGCCGTGGCACCTTGCAACTCGCCAGCGCCGGCGTAGGCGGCACCGCGCGGAGCTGGACGATGAAGCAGCAGTGGCGCACGCCGCAGTACACGACGGACTGGGCCGACCTCCCCGTTGCGCGCGCGTAGTGTTGGTGGAGTCGCTCCGGACCGGGACGGGGCAGCCCCGCCTGGGCGAATGTCCCCCGAGGCGGGCTGAAGCCCGCCTCTCCTCCTTTACTTCGCCCAGGCGGACTGCCCCATCCCGGTCCTCCCAGCTTCACCACGTCCGCGCTGCGCGCTTCGCGGCAATTGCCCGCGTCCTCCCGCGGGGACGTGCTCCCTGGATCCGCGCGGCGACACGTGCGCGTGCTCGTGTCGGTGTCGCGCGGTGTACCCGTGGCCTGCTCTCGCGGTCTCTGGGTGAGGTGCTGTGCGCCGCGTGCGTGGGCGCGACCTTGGAGGGTCAGGGTGGGGCAGTCCGCC
>DATAGN010000147.1:0-14084 GCA_036263715.1 Ramlibacter sp. | reverse complement strand
AAGAACACCTTCCGGCCGCGCGCGCGACGCTGGCTGCACTGCGCACGTCGTTCGATGCCGCGACGCGCGCGCTCGCCCTTCGCTGCAGCACGCAGGGCCGCCTGGGCAACCGGCTGCTCGACGCGCAGCAAGTCGCGTGCTTCGAGCTCGCATGGGCCGCGGCCGACCTGCTGGCAGCAGAGGCGGCGGTCGACCGCGTCAGCGATGACCAGGCGGAACTCGACACGCGCCTGGCGCTGTTGTTCGCGGTGGATGCAGGCCTGGCCGTGCTCGGCCGGCTGGACAACTTGTTCCTGGAGCTGGGGCTGGATGCCGCGGCTTTGCAGGCGGTGCATGGCGATCGCGCCTGGACGGCATTGCGGCAGGCGGCAACCGGCGCCGCGGCGCTCGATGCCGCCGGCCAGGCCGTCGCCGCGGCGCAGGGCGAAGTGGGCAGCGTGGAGCTGGACGAAGAACACGCCATGGCGCAGGAATCGTTTCGCCGCTTTTCGCAGGAGGTGGTCGCGCCGCAGGCCGAGGCGATCCACCGCGACAACCTCACCGTGCCCGAGTCGCTGCTGCAACCGCTGCGCGAGATGGGCGTGTTCGGCCTGTCGGTGCCGCAGCAGTACGGCGGCAGCGCGCCGGACGACCGCGAGGATTCGCTGCTGATGGTGCTGGTCACCGAGGCGCTCTCCGAAGGATCGCTCGCCGCCGCCGGCAGCCTGATCACGCGGCCGGAGATCCTGACGCGCGCGCTGGTCACCGGCGGCACGCGCGAGCAGCAGGCGCACTGGCTGCCTCGTTTGGCCGCGGGCGATCCGCTGTGCGCCATCGCGATTACCGAGCCGGACCACGGCTCCGACGTCGCCGGGCTCACGTTGCGTGCGGCGCGGGCCCAAGGCGGCTGGACGCTGAACGGCGCCAAGACCTGGTGCACCTTCGCCGGCAAGGCGGGCGTGCTGATGGTGGTCGCGCGCACGAACCCGGACCGCAGCCTCGGCCACAAGGGCCTGAGCGTCTTCCTCGTGGAAAAGCCGTCCTTCGACGGGCATGACTTCGTGTTCCGCCAGCCGGGCGGCGGTGTGCTCACCGGCCGCGCGATCCCCACCATCGGCTACCGGGGCATGCATTCCTTCGACCTCTCCTTCGAGGACTTCTTCGTGCCGCAGGCCAACCTCCTCGGCGGCGCGGGCGGCGAGGGCAAGGGCTTCTACTACACGATGGCGGGCATGGTGGGTGGGCGCATGCAGACCTCCGCGCGCGCCTGCGGTGTCATGCGGGCGGCGCTGCGCGCGGCGATCCGCTACGCCGAGGACCGCAGGGTCTTCGGGCAGGCGCTGGTGGAGTTTCCGCTCACCCGCGCCAAGCTCGCGCGCATGGGCGCGCGGCTGGCCGCGTGCCGGCAGCTCGCCTGCGATGTCGCGCTGCTGGTGGACGCGGGCGAAGGACGCATGGAAGCGAGCCTGGTGAAGCTGCTTGCCTGCCGCTCCGCCGAGATGGTCACGCGCGAGGCGCTGCAGCTGCACGGCGGTATGGGCTATGCGGAGGAGTCGGCCGTGAGCCGTTACTTCGTCGATGCGCGGGTGCTGTCGATCTTCGAGGGCGCGGAGGAAACGCTGGCGCTGAAGGTCGTGGCGCGCAGCCTGATGGAGCGGGCGCTGGGCGTCGCGCCGGGCGCGGCATGAGCCGCCGGGCCGCCCCAAGGCTCATAGCCCCGCAGTGCGCAGCACGGAGGGTAGTCCAATGACCGGCATCCTGGCCGGCATGCGCGTGGTGGAGGCGGGCGCCTTCGTCGCCGCGCCGCTGGGCGGCATGACGCTGGCGCAGATGGGCGCGCAGGTGATCCGCATCGACGCGCTCGGCGGCGGCCTCGACCACCACCGCTGGCCGGTGACCGAGGACGACGCCAGCCTGTTCTGGTGCGGCCTGAACAAGGGCAAGCGCTCGGTGGCCCTGGACCTGGCGTCGCCGCAGGGCCGCGAGATCGCGATGGCCCTGATCACGGCGCCGGGCGACGACGGCGGCCTGTTCCTCACCAACTTCCCGCCGCGTGGCTGGCTCGACCCCGACAAGCTGCGCGCGTTGAGGCCCGACCTCGTGCAGGTGACCCTGCAGGGCGACCGCCACGGCGGCTCCGCCGTCGACTACACGGTCAACGCGCGGCTGGGCGTGCCGATGTTCACCGGTGCGCCGGGTGGCGATGAGCCTGTCAACCACGTGCTGCCGGCCTGGGACCTGGTCACCGGCCAGATGGTGGCCGTGGGCCTGCTGGCGGCCGAACGCCACCGCCGCATCACCGGGCAGGGACAGCACGTCAAGCTGGCGCTGCAGGATGTGGGCCTGGCGGTGATGAACCACCTGGGCTTCCTGGAAGAAGCGCGCCGCGGCGCGCCGCGCCAGCGCTACGGCAACGATCTCTTCGGCGCCTTCGGCCGCGACTTCGTCACCGCCGACGGGCAGCGCGTGATGGTGGTGGGCCTCACGGCCAAGCAGTGGCGGTCGCTGTGCGAGGCACTCGTGGTGCAGGGCGAGGTGGATGCGCTGGCGGCGCGCCTGGGCGTGGACCTGTCACGCGAAGGCGAACGCTTCCGTGCCCGCGGCGAGCTGGGCTTCATCATCGGCCAGCGCATCGCCAGCCGCACGCTCGCCGATCTCACCACGGATTTCGATCGCCTGGGCGTCTGCTGGAGCCGCTACCAGACGGTGGAACAGCTGGTGCGCGAAGACGCGGAATGCTCCGAAGCCAATCCGCTGTTCACGACCATCGAGCAGCCTGGCGTCGGCCCGATGCTGGCCGCTGGCATTCCGCTGGAGTTCGCTTCGCATGCGCGGCAGCCCGCGCAGTCCGCGCCCCGCCTGGGGGAGCATACCGAGGAGGTGCTCGCTGAGTTGCTGGGCATCGACGCTGCGCAATACGGACGATTGCGCGACGCCGGCTGCGTGCGGTAGCTTGTCGCCCTGGAGGACGGAACATGGCCAACGAAGTGTCTTTCTGGGGTGCGGCGTACCAGCTGCCGATCCAGGTGCAACTCTTCAACGTCCGCGCAGCGGCGGCGCCCGCAGGAGGGTTCGCCGTGTTCGGCGCCTCCGGCTCGGCGCAGGTGGAGCGTCCCGGCTTCGGCGACTACGAGACCTGGGCGCCTGCCGCGCGGATGGCCGTCTTCGGCAATGTCCTGGACCTGCTGGACGTGCGCGAGCTCCTGGACGACGAAGGTGCGCGTGCGGTGACTCCCGACATGCAGAACCTGCGCGTGCACGGCACGGCGAGCGGCTTCGCGCTGCTGTCGACGCCCGGCAGCTGGAGAAACGGCGTCGGCGGAAGCTTCGACTCCGACACCTCGGCGGTCTTCCAGACCTTCGGTGCCGACGGCCGCAGCACCTCTGCCCGCCTGGTGCTGCAGCACCACAGTGGCGACAACATCGGCACGCAGCTCGACTTCCAGCCGCGCCCGGGCGGTGGCTGGTATGCCTCCTTCGGTTCCACGCAGCGCGCCTGGGTGCTGCTCGCATCGGACGGCGCCGTCCAGGCGGGCCCGTTCACGGATGCGGGGTTCCCGCTGGCCGCGACGGCCCTGCCGGACGGACGCATCCTGCGCTTCTCGAATGGCGTGGGCGGGCAAGCATCCTCCGGTCAGCTGTACTCGGCAAGCGGGGTGGCCCAGGGCGACCCGATCGATGTGGTCGGCACGGCTGCCGTGGGGCTCGGCAGCGGCGCGATCGCGGTGTTCTGGTCCGATGGCGGTGATGTGTATGGGCAGGTGCTGTCGGCCACGGGGGCAACCGAATCGCCGTCCTTCGCAGTGGCTGCCGTCACGGCCGGTCCGCAGCAGGACGTGACCGTGGAGGCGCTGCCCGATGGCGGTTGCCTCGTTTTCTGGGAGAGCTACCCCGAGGATCCCGACCCGTACAACGGCGGAGCGCCCGATGGCGTCATCCTGGCGCAGCGCTTCGATGCAGCCGGCCGGAAGGCAGGAACGCCCTTCGAGGTCATGGGGTCGGTGGCGCAGTTCCTTGGGCGCGGGATCATCGATACCTTTTCGTTCGGCGACGGGCGCGTGGGGCTCGTCATCGACCCTTCAGCGGCCCAAGGCGACCTTGTCGTGCAGGTAGTGGATACGCGAGGGCGGACCCACACCGGCAGCGAGGCCGCCGATACGATCGTCGGCTCCAGCGGCGGCACGACCATCAGCGGCCTGGGCGGCAACGACCAGCTGTACGGCTTCGACGGGAACGACCTGGTCGACGGCGGCAGCGGCGACGACACGCTCACCGGCGCAGGCGCACACGACACGCTGGTGGGAGCGGAGGGCAATGACCAACTCTCAGGCGGAGAAGGCAACGACTGGCTGATCGCCGGCGGGGGCGCCGACGTGCTGCACGGCGACGCCGGCACCGACGTGCTCGTCGGCGCGGACGGCAATGATTCACTGTTCGGCGGCGACGGCTTCGACTACCTGTACGGCGGCACGGGCAGCAATGTCCTCATGGGTGGCGGCGGCACCGACGTGGTGATCTCCGAGGGCGTGAACGACGTCGTGCACAGCGGCGCCGGCAGCGACATGGTGTACCTGTATGGCAGCGGCACGTCCACGGTCACCAACGAGAGCGGCAACGATGTCCTGGTAGTGGTCGGCGGCAGCGTGGTGGCGCTCACGGGCGGCGGGCAGGACTACGTGTACGGCGGTGCCGGCAGCGACTGGATCTCCAGCGGCGGCGGCGTGGACGTGCTGGTGGGCGGCGGCGGCAGCGATACCTTCCACGGCGGTGCCGGCGTGGACTACCTGTTCCTCGGCGCAGGGCCGGACACCCTCCTGCACGACCTGCAGTCCGGCGTGGACGTGGTGAATGGCTTCGACCCTGCGCGTGACGTGATCGCGCTGCAGGGAACGGGACTCGGAAGCTTTGCGCAGGTGCAGGCGGCGACCAGCGACTTCGGCTCCTTCCTCGTGGTCACGATCGACGCGGCCACCGCCGTCTGGCTCGTGGGCGTGCGGCCGGAGCAACTGTCGGCGAGCAATTTCGTATTCGAATGAGGCCTGCCTAGGGTAAGTCCGCCTTCAAGGCGGGCGTTCGCACGCCTACGGTGGCTTCTTTATCGTTCGATAGAGGAGACATCGCATGACGACCGCCTTCACGCCGCAGGCCCAGAAGGAACATGCCACGCTCGGCCCCATGGCCTCGCGCGTCGTGCACGCCAACGACATGGAGTGGGAGCCGATCCGCTACCCCGGCTGCAAGGTGAAGACCCTGATGGTCGATCCCAAGCAGGGGCTGCTGACGGTGCTGCTGAAGATGGAGCCGGGCGCGCGCCTGCCCGACCACGAGCATGCGCTGATGGAGCAGACCTACATGATCGAGGGCCGCCTCGTGGACCTCGAAGGTCCCGAGAAGGGGCTCGAGGTCGGCCCGGGCGAATTCGTGTACCGGCCCGCCGGCAGCCGCCATGCGGCGTGGACGCCCGAAGGCGGCCTGATGGTCGCCATCTTCCAGGTACCCAACAAGTTCTACGAGGAGGGCGGCAAGGTGGTCGACCTCATCGGCAATGACTGGCAGGCCAAGTGGGGCCACGTCGTCGCCTGATTTCACTGGAGACAACTTCATGCAGTACAAGTTCGCAGCCGCCGCCCTGGCTCTCGTTCTGTCCGCCCCGGTCCTCGCGCAGAAGACCAAGTGGGACCTGCCCACCGGCTACGCCGAGAACAACTTCCACACGCAGAACCTGCGCTGGTTCGCCGATGAGGTGAAGAAGGCCACCCGGGGCGACGTCGACATCGTCGTCCACAGCAACGCATCGCTGTTCAAGCTGCCCGACATCAAGCGGGCGGTGCAGGGCGGGCAGGTGCCCGCGGGCGAGATCCTGCTATCCCTGCACGGCAACGAGGATCCGATCCTCGAGGCCGACATGATCCCCTTCCTGGCCGCCGGCTTCGACAACGCGTGGAAGCTGTACACGGTGCAAAAGCCCGTGCTGCAGGACCGCCTGGGCAAGCAGGGCATGCGCATGCTGTACTCGGTGGCGTGGCCGGGCAACGGCATCTTCAGCAAGACGCCGATGGATTCGCTTGCGGCGTTCAAGGGTGCGAAGTTCCGTGCCTACAACCGCGTCACGGCGCGCTTCGCCGAGGAACTGGGCGCGCAGCCCACGACCATCCAGGCGGCGGAACTGGCGCAGGCCTTCACGATGAACATGGCCACCACCATGATCGCGTCGCCGCAGATCGGCGTGGACACCAAGGCCTGGGAGTTCCTCACGTCCTTCTACGACACCAACGCGATGCACCCGCGCAATGCGGTTATCGTCAACGAGCGCGAGTTCGCCAAGTTGACGAAGGAAAACCAGGACGCGATCGTGCGCGTCGCCGCGCAGGCCGAAGCGCGCGGCTGGGACCTCGCGCGGGCGGCGGCCAAGGCGTCGACCGATGCGTTGTCGAAGAACGGCGTGAAGGTCTACGAGCCCTCGCCGGCGATGCGCGCCGATTTCCAGCGCGTGAGCCAGAAGCTGATCGACGAGTGGAGCCAGAAGGCCGGTGCCGATGGCGAGAGGATCGTGCGGGGGATGAGGTAGTCTCCGGCCGGCAGCGGCCTTACATCCGCAGCCGCCCCGCGTACCCCGTCATCTCCAGGTACCCGCGCCCCACGCGCCTGCCATTGCTGTCGACGAGGTCGGACAGGCCTTCCCAGTAGATCGCGCCGGTGGAGGCGCGGCTGTCCAGCTCCTGGTTGTCGACCAGCGCACGCACGGTGTAGAAGTCGGCCGGCGTGCGCAGGCGCCACTCCACGGGATAGGTCGCGTTCGACAGCGCGCTCGTCCACGTGCGCCCGGCGCGGAACTCGGTTTCGCCGGGCGTCGCGATGTACAGGTCGCCGCGCGCGCTGCGGTACGAGCCGCCATCCCACACCGTGCTGCCGTCGCGACGGCGCAGCCGGAACGCGGTGAGCGCGGCGCCGTCATCGAGGTTCATGCCGATCCAGTCCCAGCCGACGGCGTCCGGATGCAGCAGTTCCTCGCTCCACTCGTGGTCCATCCACGCCTTGCCGGTGACCCGGAATTCGCGGCCCTGCAGCGACAGCAAGCCCGTCACCGCCAGTTGCGGCTGGCTGTAGTAATAGCTCGCCTGCTTCTCCTGCGGCCCCTTGCGTGACAGGCCCTGCCGGCCCTGCAGCAGCACGGGCTGCACGGCGGCGCAGCGCAGGTCCAGGCGAAAGCCCGCTGCGGGGATCACGGCATTCCACGCCTCGCCCTGCCGCACCAGCGACCAGTCGCGGATGCGCAGCGCAGCGTCGCCCTCCTGGGCCTGCGCGATGCCGAAGCCCTGGCGGGCGATGCGCTGGTCGTGCACCAGCTTGCCGGCCTTCACGTCGGTGACCGCTGCATGGGCGAACAGCAGCTGCCGGGCCGCGAACTTCGACTGCATGCCCTGCGTGGCATCGACGCGCGTGCGGAAGAAGGTCACCTGGAAGCCGAACAGCCGGTCGCCGTCCTGCGCATGGCCGGTGACGTACCACCACTCGGTGCGCAGGTCCGGATGCGCGCCGTGGTCCTGCGGAAAGACGAGGCCCCGCTGCGGCAGGGCCCGGGCCAGCGGCGCTGCGAGGCCACCCGCAAGGATGGCCCTCCTGCGCAGGCCGCTGGTGAGTGATAGGAACTCCTTCACCAGTCCTCCTTCACCGCCAGCACCGCGTCCTTGCCGGCCGCCGCCCGCCCCGCCAGCCACGCCGTCACCGTTCCCGCCGCGACCACCGCCGCACACAGCGCCAGCAGCCGGGCCCAAGGCAGCAGCAGGTCCATCGTCCAGTGGAAGCTCTGCGGATTGACCACGTGCACCAGCACCACGGCCACCGCGAGCCCGAGGCCAAGGCCCGCCAGCGCGCCGATGAAGGTCCAGGCGGCGCCTTCGCCGGCGACGACCGTCAGGATCTGGCGCCGCGTGAGCCCCAGGTGCGCCAGCAGCCCGAACTCCTTGCGGCGTGCGAGCACCTGGGCGCTGAAGCTTGCCGCCACGCCGAAGAGGCCGATGCCGATCGCCACCGCCTGCAGCCAGTACGTCACCGCGAAGCTGCGGTCGAAGATGCGCAGCGAGACGTTGCGCACCTGCGCGGCCGACGCGAAGTCGACCAGGTCCCCTTGTCCGGTGGTGCGCGTCACCAGCGCGCGCACGCGCGCCTGCACGTCGTCGAGCGAGGCGCCCGGCGCCAGCCACAGCTGCGCGTCGTTGATGCGCGTGTCGCCGGTCAGGCGCAGGTAGTCGCGGTGATCGATCACGACGGCGCCGGTCTGCCGCACGTAGTCGCGCCAGACGCCTACGACCACGAAAGGTCCGCCTCCCAGGGACGCCTGCAGCAACGGCAGGGGCTGTCCGCGGCGTGCGCCGTAGAGGTCCACCATCGCCTCGCTCACGTACACCGGGATCGACCCCGCGGGGACCGCGACGCGCTCGCCCACCAGCGGCAGCGACTTGTCCGCAGCGTCCATCGTGCGTGCCAGCAGCGCCACCGGCGGCCGCGCGGGATCGAGCTGCAGGTTGCGCACGCGTTGCGTCGCCACGCGCGCGACGCCGGGGAGCTGCGCGAGCCCCTGTACGAGTTGCGGCGTGAGGAAGGCCGTGTCGCCGGCGCTGGTGCTCAACGTGGTTCGCACGTACAGGTCGGCGGGCAGCAGCACGTCGAGCCAGTCGGAGACCGACTGGCGAAAACTCGCGACCATCACCGTGAGGGCGACGGCCAGGCTGAGCGCCGCCACCACGCCGCTGACGGCCACCGCGGCGCTTTCCCGCACGCGCCGCGCACGCTCCACGGCCAGCAGCGGCAGCGCCCTGTGCGCGACCACCGGTGCGAGCCGGTCGTACAAGGCGCCCACGGCACCCGGCAGCACGGAGATACCGCCAACGAGCAGCAGCCCCACGGAGACGTAGGCGGCCAGCGGAATGCCGGCGATCGGCGGCAGCAGCGCGAGCACCACGGCTGCGATGAGTGCCAGCCAGCCGGCCAGGTGGCGCCGGCCGCGCGGCAGCGCCGTGCCGAGCCCCTTGAGCGTCTGCGCGAGCGGCAGCCGCGCCGCGCCGCGTGCCGGCAACCAGCCGCCCGCCATGGCGGCGACGACGCCGAGCGCGCCATACCCGAGCGCCGCGGGGGCGCTCCACTGCAGCTGCGGCTGCACGCCGGGGAAGTAGCCGCCGCCCAGGTCGCCCCCCAGCAGCGACAGCGCCGCCGCCGCCAGAGCGGTGCCGAGTGCGACACCGGCGACGCTGCCGATCACGCCCAGCACGGCGGACTCCGCGAGCACGAGGCGCAGTCGCTGCGTGGCGGTGAGCCCCAGTACGCCCAGCAGGGCGAATTGCTGCGATCGGCGCGCCACGCTCAGCGCCAGCACCGAGAAGACGAGGAAGGCACCCGTGAAGAGTGCGACGAGGGCCAGCACGGTGAGGTTCACGCGGTAGGCGCGCGACAGCTGGCTGATGCGCTGGCCGGCATCACCCGGTTGCGCCGCCTGCACGGTGGGCGGCAACTGCAGGCCGCGCAGCCAGTCGGCATGCTGCACCCCGGGCTGCAGCTTCACGTCGATGCGCGAGAGTTGTCCGGCGCGGCCGAAGAGGTCCTGCGCCGCGCCGATGTCCATGACCACGAGCGGCCCTCCGCCGGCCCGCGTGCTGCCGGCCACGCGCAGTTCGCGCAGCGCCAGGCCCGATTGCAGCCGCAGGCGGTCGGCCGGCAGCGCCGCCTGCGCGGCGGCGTTGAGGAACACCGTGTCCGGCGCCAGGATCGCCAGCCGGTCGGCGCCCTCGCTCGTTGCCGGCATGAGCTCCGGCGCGACCGCGGCGATCACCAGTGCGTCCATGCCGAGCACGCGCACGGTGATGCGGCTGCCGTCGCGGGCGACCGCGGCGGTCTGCAGTTCGAGCACGGGACTGGCGGCACTGACCTGCGGGTGCGCAGCGATGCGCGCATACAGGGTCTCGTCCATGGCGCCCTGCGTGGCGCGCAGCTCCAGGTCCGGCTGGCCGCCGGCCGAGCGCGCGGCGCTGGCGAATTCGTCCAGTGCCGACGCGTTGATCAGGTGGACGGAGAAGGCGAGGGCGACGCCGAGCATGACGGCGAGCACGGCGGTGGCGCTGCGCCACGCGTGGTGGCGGACTTCCTGCCAGGAGTAGGTGGCGAGGAGGGCGGGGAGCATGGGCGGGGATTGTGCCCCGCGGCCCGGCGGGGTTCGCCGTTGGGCTCACCCCGACCTACGAAGTCAGGGTAGGGCGGGGTGAGCGCGCAGCCGAACCCCGCCGATGGCGTGCTTACGCCATCTCTCCCATCAGTTCTTCCTTGCGCGTCACCATCTCTTCGCGCATGGCGATCAGGTCCAGCTTGCGCGCCGCGCGTGCCTTCGGGAAGATCTCGCCGCGCTCTTCCTTCACGTGGTGGTCGATGTACTCGCCCAGCACCGTCACCTTGGCGTCGAACATCTCGTCGGCTTCGCCCGCGCCCTCGATCTGCGCGATGAGGTCCTTGGCGGACTGGTGCTCGACTTCGGCTTCGGCGATCAGGTCGGTGTCCTTCAACGCGGCGCGCAGGGCCGGGTAGAAGATCTCTTCCTCGATCTGCGCGTGCACGGTGAGCTCGTGGCAGATCTGGCGGGCCAGGTCCATCTTCTTCTGCGCGACGGTGCGGCCACGCGAATTCGTCAGTTCCTCGTATTCCTTGAACATCTTCTTGACGGCGCGGTGGTCCGCGTCCAGCAGGTCACAAGCGTCTTTTTCGCGTGTCGCCATATCGTTCTCCTTGGGTAAAAGTTCTCACATGATGGTGGCGCGGCCATAGCCGTCATGTAGGAAAACGACGGTAGCTGGATAACCGCGCAACCGACGCGCGTGCGGCCCCGCGCGCCGTCCGCGCGCGCGCTGCTCCTTCAGCAAGCTCAGACGCTCCTGACCGTTGAGCCTTTTGGCGCCGCCTAATCTTCGCCCTGCCAAAGCACGAAAGGAATGCGATGAGCCTGCAGCCATCCCAACACCAGCTGGATGCCGCCAAGACGAAGACCGAAGAAGTGCAGCGCGACCTGGAGGTCGCAAGTGCGGAGCTGGGCCTCACGCACGGCGCGCTCGAGCGCGAGCTGCCGCAGCACGTCAAGACCGGCGACGTCGCATGGGCCATCCACCAGAACGCCGTGCTGGAGCGCAAGGTGCAGCAGGCTGCCGAGGAGCTCGAGCAGGTCACCGAACTGCTCGAACAGGCCCGCAGCGGCGCCGCCTGATCCGGCGCTGTGCATCCCCCGGCACTAGAATCCTCCATGCTGTACACGACAGAGACGAGGCTTCCGTGAGCGTCCGCGTATTCCTGGTGGAGGACATGAGGCAGGTGCAAGGCATCCTGGCCGACCTGCTCGCCACCCTCGGGGATTTTCGGATGGTCGCGACCGCCGCCACCGAAGCCGAGGCCAAACTGTGGCTGTCCGAGCATCCCGGTGCCTGGGACGTCGCGGTCATCGACCTCGTGCTCGACCAGGGCAGCGGCATGGGCGTGCTGTCACGCGCGCGCGCGATGGCCGACGCCCATGGCGGCACGGTGATCGTGTTCAGCGACTATGCGAGCGAAGGCATCCGCAAGCATTGCCTCAAGCTGGGCGCGGACGCCGTCTTCCTGAAATCGCAAATGCAGGAATTCATGGACTACTGTTCCCAGATGGGCGGCCTGGCGGCCGCGGACGCCGCATGAAGCGGCGCATGGTGCTCGCCGGCGCGGCGGCGACGGCGCTGCTCGCGGCGTGCGGCAAGGAAGGCGCGAAGGCTCCCGGCGGCAGCAACGCTGCCGCGGCGCCCGGTTCCGCCGCCGTGTCGCTGGAAAAGATCGAAGCCGAAGCGAAGGGTTTCAACGTCGGCTCCACGATGAACCAGCGCACGCTGTACGTCTTCTTCGACGCGCAGTGCCCGCATTGCGCGGTGATGTGGGATGCGGCCAAGCCTTTGAAGCCCCAGGCCCGCTTCGTGTGGATCCCGGTCGGCTTGCTGGGGGACAAGAGCTTCTCGCAGGGCGGCGCGATCCTGGCCGCCGGCGACCCCGTCGCAGCCATGGACCAGCACGAGCTGTCCATGCGCAACAAGCAGGGCGGCATCACCGCCGTGGGCGTGGCGGAGGCGCAGAAGGAGATCGTGCGCAAGAACACGCAGCTGTTCACGAGCTTCGGCCTGAACGGCGTGCCCGCGATCGTGGGCAAGCATGCGCAGACCGGCCAGCTGGTCACCGTGGACGGCTCGCTGCCGGCGGCGGCGCTCGCGCAGCGGTTCGGGTTGCAGGCGCCCGGGGGATAGCGGCAGATGTTGGGGTGCGGCCTTGCCGCAACCCAACCTACGAAATCCCGTCGCTGCGCAAATGCAGCACGCGGTCCGCCAGCGCCGCCGCCGCGCGCGAATGCGTCACCAGCACCAGCGCACTGCCGTTCTCGCGCGCCTGCGCGCGCAGCAGTTCCAGCACGCGCGTCGCCGTTCCAGGATCGAGGTTCCCCGTCGGCTCGTCGGCCAGCAGCAGCCGTGGCCGATGCACCAGCGCACGCGCAATCGCCACCCGCTGCAACTGGCCGCCACTCAGCTCCTGCGGCAGGCGCTGCCTCAGGCCTTGCAGGCCCACTGCATCCAGCATCGCCTGCACGCGCTGCGCATCGGGCCGCTGCAGCAGCAGCAAGGGCAAGCCCACGTTCTGCGCCACGTCCAGGTGCGGCAGCACGTGGAAGGCCTGGAACACGAACCCCAGCTTGCCACGGCGCAGCACCGCGCGCGCGTCGTCGCCCAGCGTCGCCAGGTCCGTGCCGTCCACCACCACGCTGCCGGCATCGCAGCTGTCCAGGCCGGCCATGCAATTGAGCAGCGTCGACTTGCCCACGCCCGACTCGCCGACGACCGCCACGAACTCGCCCGGCGCCACCGAAAGCGACACGTCGCGGAACACGGCGACTTCGCCGTAGCGCTTGGCCAGCCCCTGCACCTGCAGCATCAGGCGGGCACTCCCGCGGCGCGCAGCACGCGCTCCTGTGCATCGGGCGCGTCGCAGGGGATCACCTGGCGCGCCTGCAGGCTGCGCAGCCAGGTGAGCTGGCGCTTGGCGAGCTGGCGGGTCGCGGCGATCCCGCGCTCGCGCACGCTGTCCAGCGGCCACTCGCCTTGCAGCGCTTCCCACGCCTGCCGGTAGCCGACGCTGCGCATGCTGGGCAACTCGCGGTGCAGGTCGCCGCGCGCGCGCAGCGCACGCACCTCGTCGAGGAAGCCCGCCGCCAGCATGGCGTCGAAGCGCTGCTCGATGCGTGCGTGCAGCCAGGCGCGATCATCGGGCTCCAGCGACAGGAACAGGTCGGGCTTCAGCACGGGCGTCGACGCGGCGCTCGCGTGCCACTGCGACAGCGGCTGTCCGGACACGCGCACCACTTCCAGCGCGCGCTGGATGCGCTGCGCATCCTTGGGAGCCAGCCGCGCGGCCGTCACCGGATCGACTTGCGCCAGTTGCGCATGCAGCGCCGGCCAGCCCTCGCGCGCGGCCTGGGCCTCCAGTTCGGCGCGAATCGCTGCATCGGCGGCCGGCATGGCGGCCAGGCCTTCGAACAGGGCCTTGAAGTACAGCATCGTGCCGCCCACGAGCACGACCCGGCGGCCGCGCGCGCGCAGCGCGTGCACGAGCGCCTGCGCATCCGCCGCGAATTCCGCGGCGCTGTAGGCCTGCGCGGGGTCGCGGATGTCGATGAGGTGGTGCGGCACCAGCGCGCGTTCTTCCGCGGTCGGTTTCGCGGTCCCGATGTCCATGCCGCGGTAGACCAGCGCGGAGTCGACGCTCACGACGTCCGCGTCGATCGCCTGCGCCAGGCGCAGGGCGGCTGCGCTCTTGCCGGACGCCGTGGGGCCGGCCAGCGCCACGATGGACGGCAGGCTGTCGGTGGGCATCCGGTCGAGGTTAGCAGAAGCACGGCTGGGCCTTTCGTATGCAAATGGTTTCAACAATGACCCCTGCCGGGCGCGCAGGCGGACAATGGACGCAGTACGGATTCTTGGAGCCGAGGCTTGGATCTCAGGGTGTTCCTCGTGGAAGACCTGCAGCGCATGCGCGGATTGCTGGGTGACCTGTTCACGTCCATC
>DATAGN010000146.1:0-3459 GCA_036263715.1 Ramlibacter sp. | reverse complement strand
GCAGGCGCGCCTGGCCGTTCTGCAGGTCGGTCGCCACCAGCATGGCGGCGTCGCCGGCGGACGCATAGCGGGCCGCGTTGTCGAGCAGGTTCACCAGCACCCGGCGCAGGTGCTCGCCATCGAAGCCGGCCCAGGCGGCTTCCGCCTTCAGCTGCAGCCGCAGGCGCGTGCCGGCCTGCGACTGGCGCTCCCATTCGCCGGCCAGGGTGCGCACCACCTGGTCGAGGTCCAGCCAGTCGATGCTGGGCGCCTGCACGCGCGCCAGGTTCAGGATCTCCTCCACGATCTGCGACAGCCGCTGCGTGTTCTTGCGCACCAGGTCCACCAGCTGCTGGTGCTGCGGCGTCACCAGCTCCTCGGCCAGCAGCGAGTTGGCCTGGGTGATCGCGGCCAGCGGATTGCGGATCTCGTGCGCCACGGCCGCCGACATGCGGCCCATGGCCGCGAGCTTTTCGGTGCGCACCTGCGCCTCGGCCTCGCGCAGGTCCTGCAGGAACATCACGCAGAGCATGTCGCTGTAGGCGTCCTGCATGGGCGTGAGGCGCGTGCGCACGCGCAGGTGCAGCTGCTCGCCGGCGTCCAGTTCGAGCGCCAGTTCGGCGTTCTGCGCCTTGCCGGTTTCGAACGTGCGCTGCGCCAGCGCCGCCAGCGGCGTCCAGCCGGGACGCGAGACGAGCGCCAGCGAGGCGGGCGCCTCGCGCGCCTGCCATCCGAGCAGCAGCCGCGCCGACGGGTTGGCCGCATGCACGCGCCAGTCGGGCCCCACCACCAGCAGGCCGTCGGTGAGGGTGTCGATCACCAGTTCGTTCACGTGCGCCTGCGTGCGCGCGGCCGCCCGGCTGCGGCGCGCCGCCTGCTCTTCGCGCGCCAGGCGCACGGCCATCTGGTTGGCCAGCAGCGCCACCACGAAGTAGCCGCCGCCGGTGATGCCCGCCTGCACCAGGCGCGACGTGTGTTCGGCCAGCTCCAGCGACAGCACCCAACCGTCGATCAGCAGCAGCAGCGTGACGGCGGCCGCGGTGCCCATCGCCAGCAGCCCGGAGCCCAGCACCGCGGCGGTGAGCACCGGCAGCGCGAACAGCGGCGAGTAATTGAGGTTGGCCGCCTGCAGGAAGTGCAGCGTGGAAAACGCGAGCAGGTCGATGCCGATGGTGGTGACCCATTGCGGGTCGAAGGACCGGCCCGGCAGCGCCGGCCGCGTGAACAGGCGCACCGCCACCACCGCGGCCAGGTAGGTGGCGCACAGGCCCAGCTGCCAGTGATTGAGCGGCGCCACCCCGAGCAGCATCAATCCACCGAGCAGCACCAGCAGCGTCAGCGCGATCCCGATGCGCGCCATCATGAAACCGAGCCACAGGCGGTGGAAGGGCGAGCTTTCCGGCGGCGGCGCCGGCTCCGGCGGCTCCCAGGCCCACGTGGAGTGGCTCCAGGTGGTCGGTGGGTGGGTGGCCATGCGTGCGCTCAGACGCCCGCGCGGGCGCGGTGCTCGGGGGTGCAGTAGAAGCGGCCGTTGCTGCCCGCCACCGCATCCGGTCGCGGCAGGTGCAGCCCGCACACGGGACAGCTCACCATCTCCTGCGGCTCGCCCGGGGCGGCGGCTTGGTTGCGCGGCTTGCTGCCCTCGTCGCGCAGGCGGCTGCTGCGCCACACCATGTAGACGATGACGACGACGGCGATGAGGACCAGGTATTTCATGCGGGGCGCTTGAGCATCACTTCGAGCACGAAGCGCGAGCCGACGTAGGCCAGCAACAGCAGCAGCGAGCCCACGTAGAGGACGCGCACTGCCTTGCGGCCGCGCCAGCCGAAGCGCGCACGCCCCAGCAGCAGCACGGCGAACACCAGCCAGGACAGCACGGAGAAGATCGTCTTGTGGTCCCAGCGCCAGGCGCGCCCGTAGAACAGTTCCGAAAAGAAGATGCCGGCCAGCAGCGTGGCCGACAGCAGCACGAAACCCGCGGTGGCAAAGCGGAAGGTCAGGCGCTCCAGCGTGAGCAGGGGCAAGCCAACGTGCTGCTCGCTGGCGGCACGCATCTGGTGCTCCACGCGTTGCAGCAGCCAGGCGTGGATGACGGCGGCGCCGAAGAGGCCATAGGAGGCGATGCCCAGCGCCCAGTGCAGCGGCAGCCAGGGCGAGGCGCCCACGTGCAGCGGCGTGCCGGGAAAGAAAAGCGCCAGCAGCACCGCGGCCGCGCCCAGCGCCGCGAGGGCCCAGCGCGCATGCAGTTGCGGGAAGATCTGCCGCTCCACGGCGTAGACGGTCAGAACCAGCCAGGCGGTGACGGAGACTGCCGGTGCGAAGCCGAAGCGCGGGCCGGCGGCGCCCAGCACGCTCCAGCCCAGCGCGGCGCCGTGCAGCACCCAGGCGGCGAGAAGCGCGCGGCGCGCGGCCTCCTCGCTCAGCCGCGTGGCGCCGGCGGCGGGCACGGCGTACGCCGCGGCGGCCGCCACGGTGAGCGCCGCACCCATTGCCGACGCACTGGATAAAATCATGGGACAAGTTTAGCCCTTGGGCTTTCTCCCCCTGCCATGCGCGGTTGCGCCTGTGGCGCCACCCCCACTCCCCCCATGGCCTCCGCACTCTCCGACAAACTCTCCAAACTGGTCAAGCAGATGCGCGGACAGGCGCGCATCACCGAGGACAACGTGCAGGAAATGCTGCGCGAGGTCCGCATGGCGCTGCTGGAAGCCGACGTGGCCCTGCCCGTGGTGCGCGACTTCATCGCGCGCGTGAAGGACAAGGCATTGGGCCAGGAGGTGGTGGGCTCGCTCAACCCCGGGCAGGCGCTGGTGGGCATCGTCAACCGCGAACTGGTGACCACCATGGGCGCGGGCATCAGCGACATCAACCTGGCCGCCCAGCCGCCCGCGATCATCCTGATGGCCGGCCTGCAGGGCGCGGGCAAGACCACCACGACGGCGAAGCTGGCCAAGCACCTGATCGAAAAGCGCAAGAAGAAGGTGCTGACGGTTTCCGGCGACGTCTACCGCCCGGCGGCCATCGAGCAGCTGAAGACGGTGACGAAGCAGGCGGGCGCCGAGTGGTTCCCCAGCACGCCGGACCAGAAGCCGGTGGACATCGCCCGCGCCGCGCTCGACTACGCGCGCAAGCAGTACTTCGACGTGCTGCTGGTGGACACCGCCGGCCGGCTGGCGATCGACGAAGCCATGATGCGCGAGATCCAGGAGCTGCACGCGGCGCTCAAGCCCGTGGAGACGCTGTTCGTGGTGGACGCGATGCAGGGCCAGGACGCGGTGAACACCGCCAAGGCCTTCCGGGAGGCGCTGCCGCTGACCGGCATCATCCTGACCAAGCTCGATGGCGACTCGCGCGGTGGCGCGGCGCTGTCGGTGCGCCAGATCACCGGCGCGCCGATCAAGTTCGCCGGTGTCAGCGAGAAGATCGACGGGCTGGAGGTCTTCGACGCCGATCGGCATGCGGGCCGCATCCTGGGCATGG
>DATAGN010000145.1:0-4086 GCA_036263715.1 Ramlibacter sp. | reverse complement strand
GCTGGATCCTGGTGCCGGCCGCGGCGCTGCTGGCTGCCTGCCTGCTGCTGGTGCCGCTGGGTGCGCAGGTGCTGGCGCGCGGGGTGGTGTTCATCGACCTGGCCGTGGCCCAGGTTGCGGCCGCCGGCGCGCTGGCCGTTGGGATCGGCTGGGACAAGGCGCCTGCCGGGGCGGTGGCGATCGCGTCCGCGCTCGCCGCGCTTGCCGGGGCGGCGTTCGTGTGGTGGCTGGCGCGCCGCTGGCCGGGGCAGCGCGAGGCGCTGATCGGCCTGGTGTACGTGGCTGGTGCCAGCGCGTGCGTGGTTGGCGCGGCGTCGGATCCGCACGGGCGCGAGCAACTCACGGCCTTGCTGGCCGCGGACGTGCTGTGGGTGCAGTGGCGGTCCGCCGCGATGCTGGCGACCGCCGCCGTGGTCACGTGGGCGCTGGGTCGGCGACTCGGGCGCGATGCGCTGTTCTATCCCGTGTTCGCCCTCGCACTGAGCGTCGCGGTGCCGGCGCTCGGCCTCTACCTGGTGTTCGCGCTGCTGATCGCGCCGGCGCTGTGGACGCGGCGCGGCAGCCGCCTCGCGGTCGCGGTGGCGCTCGCTGCCGTCGCATCGCTGGCCGGCCTGGCGCTGTCGTGGGCGCTCGACTGGCCCAGCGGCGCTTGCGTCGCCCTCGCGCTGTGCCTGCTGGGGCTGGCGGCCGCGGCGGTCAGGTCCGAGCCGGCGGCGTAGCCCGCAGGAAGGCTTCGACGATCGCCGCCGAGTGGCGGCTCGCCACCTGGTCGATGAAGCTGAGGAAGTCGCCATGCGCCGCGTCGTCGGCGCGGTCGGACACCGTGCGCACCGCCGCGAACGGCACGCCGTAGTCGCGGCAGACCTGCGCGAAGGCGGCGCCTTCCATTTCCACCGCCAACGCGTCCGGCAGCGCGAGCCGCAGGGCCTCGCTTTCGGCCGCGCTGGAGACGAAGCGGTCGCCGCTGGCGACCAGGCCGCGGTGCACGTGCGTGCCGTGCAGGGCCGCGCGCACGGCGGCCAGCAGTTGCTCCGTCAAGCCAGCGTCGGTCGCAAACCGGTCCGTGCCGTACAGCGGCACCTCGTAGCGCGGGAAGATGGGCGAGGCGTCCAGGTCGTGCTGCAGGAAGGCATCGGCCACGACGACGTCGCCGCGGTTCACGCCGCGCGCAATTCCGCCGGCCACGCCGGTGAAAAGGATGCGATCGACCGCAAAGCGCTCGACCAGCGCCGTGGCTGTGGTGGCGGCCGCCACCTTGCCGATGCGCGAGAGCACGGCCACCACTTCGTGGCCGTGCAGGTGCCCCAGCCAGAAGTCGCGCCCGCCCGCCACCTGCTTGTGTTCATCCGGCAGCAGCGCGAGGACGGCGGAGAGCTCCTCGTGCATGGCGGAGACGATGGCGGTGCGGGGCATGCGGCATTGTGGCCGCAGTCATCGCTGTCGGTTCGGGATCAATGCGCATGGGCGCCATGCGCCAGCGCATGGCCACGCCCGCGACGGATCAGGTAGCGGTTGAGCGGAAAGGCCGCCGCGCCGGCCACTGCGAGCGAAACGGCCATCGCGGCCCAGAACAGGGGCTGCCGCAAGCCGGCGTCCATGGCGCCGGGGATCAGCAGCATCATCCCGTTGTCGACGATCTCCATGATGGTGATGGAAGCCGTGTCCGCGGCGAACGCCGTGGTGACAGCCGTGCGCAGCGCCATCCCCGAACGCAACAGCGGGAACAGGGTGAACGCATAACCGAACAGGAACGCCAGGGCCACGGCCAGCGCGATCGTCGCCCCGTCGGACCAGCCCCAGGCCGTGCCCAGGACCAGGCCGAGGACCTCGCCCACCGCACAACCGGAGAGGCAGTGAAGCGTGGCGCGCAGGGCGACCGCGTTGAGCGAGGAACCGGCCGCAGCGGCGTGCGGATCGGAGCGATGATGATGATGGTGGTGGGCGTGTTGCATGGCTTTCTCCTGGTGGGGATGCCATGGTCAACCCTGCCATCGTGGGAAGGTCAAGCGGGAGCGTCTACTTCTTGTCGCGCAGTTCCCGCCGCAGGATCTTGCCCACCGGCGTCTTGGGCAGGTCGGTGCGGAACTCGATCACGCGCGGCTGCTTGTAGCCGGTCAGGTTGGCGCGGCAGAACTCCTTGACCTTCTCCTCGGTCAGCGACGGGTCCCGCTTGACGATGACGAGCTTCACCGCTTCGCCGGTCTTTTCGTCGGGCACGCCGACCACCGCGCATTCGAGCACGGCGGGCATCTGCATCACGACCTCTTCCACTTCGTTCGGGTAGACGTTGAAGCCGGAGACCAGCACCATGTCCTTCTTGCGGTCGACGATCTTGAAGAAGCCCTTCTCGTCCATCACGCCGATGTCGCCGCTCTTGAAGTAGCCGTCCGCGGTCATGACCTTGGCGGTCTCGTCGGGACGCTGCCAGTAGCCCGCCATCACCTGCGGGCCCTTGATCGCGATCTCGCCCGGCTGGCCGAGCGCGACTTCGTTGCCGGCATCGTCAATGCACTTCATATAGGTGGAAGGCAGCGGCACGCCGATCGTGCCGGTGAAGTTCTTCGACGTCACCGGGTTGCAGCTCGCGGAAGGCGAGGTCTCCGACAGGCCGTAGCCTTCGCAGATCGAGCAGCCGGTCTTGTCCAGCCAGAGCTTGGCCACCTGGCCCTGCACCGCCATGCCGCCGCCCACCGACACCTTCAGGTTGGACCAGTCCACCTTGTTGAAGTCCGGGTGGTTCGCCAGCGCGTTGAACAGCGTGTTGACCGCCGGGAAGGTGTGGAACTTCTGCTTCGACAGCTCCTTGATCACCGCCGGCAGGTCGCGCGGGTTCGGGATCAGGATCAGCTTGGCGCCCGTGCGCATCGACAGCATCATGCCGACCGTGAACGCGAAGATGTGATACAGCGGCAGCGCACACACGCCGGTGGGCTGCTCGTTGTTGGGCACCTTGCCCATCATCGGCTGGTTCCAGGCTTCCGACTGCAGCACGTTCGCGATCACGTTGCGGTGCAGGAGCACGGCGCCCTTGGACACACCCGTGGTGCCGCCGGTGTACTGCAGCACCGCCACGTCGTCCTGCTTGATCTCGGGCTTGCGCAGCGTGCCGCGCTGGCCGCGGTCGATCGCATCCCTGAACTTCACGGCGCCGGGCAGGCTGTACGCCGGCACCATCTTCTTGACCTTGCGCACCACGTAGTTGACCAGCGTGCCCTTCAGGCCGCCGAGCATGTCGCCCATGGCCGCCAGGACCACGTGCTTGACCGGGGTGTTGGCGATGCACTGCTGCAGTGTGTTGGCGAAGTTCTCGATGATGACGATCGCCTTGGAGCCCGAGTCCTTGAGCTGGTGCTCCAGTTCGCGCGGCGTGTACAGCGGATTGACGTTCACCACCACAAAGCCGGCCCGCAGGATGGCGGCGACGGCAACCGGGTACTGCGGCACGTTGGGCATCATGATCGCCACGCGATCGCCCTTGGCCAGCCCGAGGCCCTGCAGGTAGGCCGCGAAGGCGCGGCTGAGCGAATCCGTCTCGCCGAAGGTGAACTCCTTGCCGAGGAACGAATAGGCGGTTCGGGCGGCGAACTTGGTGAAGCTCTCCTCCATCAGCTGCACCAGCGACGCGTACTGCGACGCATCGATGTCGGCGGGAACCCCTTCCGGGTAGGAAGAGAGCCAGGGGCGGGTTTCTGCGTTCATGGTTTCTTGTCTCCTCTTGTCATGCCTTCAGCGCGGCCAGCACCTCGTCCAGCATCTTCTTGGCGTCGCCGAACAGCATCCGGTTGTTGTCCTTGTAGAACAACGGGTTGTCGACGCCGGCATAGCCCGACGCCATGCTGCGCTTCATGACGATGGACGTCCTGGCCTTCCAGACCTCCAGCACCGGCATGCCGGCGATGGGACTGGCCGGGTCCTCCTGCGCCGCCGGGTTCACGATGTCGTTGGCGCCGATCACCATGGCGACGTCGGTCTCCGGGAAGTCCTCATTGATCTCGTCCATCTCGAGCACGATGTCGTACGGCACCTTGGCTTCGGCCAGCAGCACGTTCATGTGCCCCGGCATGCGGCCCGCCACCGGGTGGATCC
>DATAGN010000144.1:0-17074 GCA_036263715.1 Ramlibacter sp. | reverse complement strand
GTCTCAAGCTCGCGACATCTGTTTGAACGTAGTGTTGACCCGCGCGCGGGTCGACACGCAGTGAGTTATGTCGCGGGCGGCGCCGGAGCGGACTTCCAGGTTGCCCGCGCGAACAGCGCGGGTCCCCGTCACGGCGGGCGCGCACCGCGCAGCGCCTGGCGTGGCGCGGGCATCCGGAGCCCGACACCGGGAACCCCCTGGATCCCCGCCTCCGCGGGGATGACGATCCGGATGCACTACCATCTCGCGATGGACCTCTCACGCTTCCCCCGCCGTCGCTACACCTCGTTCGCGACGCCCCTCGAATACCTGCCCAACTTCAGCAAGGCCCTCGCCGCCACATGCCCCGGCGGCAAGGGGCCGAACGTGTGGATCAAGCGCGACGACATGCTGGGTCTCTTCCCCGGCGGCAACAAGACGCGCAAGCTCGAATTCCTCGTGGCCGACGCCATGGCGCAAGGCGCCGACACGCTGGTCACCTGCGGCGCGCCGCAATCGAACCACTGCCGCATCACGCTCGCCGCCGCCGCCAAGGAAGGCATGAAGTGCCGCTTCGTGATCGAGGAGCGCGTGCCGAACAGCTACGACGTCAACGCCAGCGGCAACAACTTCATGTTCCGCCTCATGGGCGTCGAGGCGATCACCGTCGTGCCCGGCGGCAGCAACATGGCGACCGAAATGCAGAAGGTCGCCGACGACGTGGCCAAGGCGGGCCGCAAGGCCTACATCATTCCCGGCGGCGGCTCCAATGCCATCGGCGGCCTGGGCTACGTGGCGTGCGCGCAGGAACTGCAGCAGCAGCTGTTCGACCAGGGCATCAAGATCGACCGCCTCGTGGTCGGCTCCGGCAGCTCGGGCACGCACGGCGGCCTGGTCGCCGGTTTCCTCGGCAACCACATCGACATCCCGATCACCGGCATCGGCGTCAGCCGCGACCTGCCCGACCAGCAGCCGCTGGTGATCAAGGAAGCGCAGGCGGTGCTGAAGCTGCTCGGACTGGACATCGAGGTCAAGCCGGAACACGTGGAATGCATCGGCGGCTTCTGGCAGCCCAAGTACTCGGTGCCCAACCAGCGCATGGTCGAAGCGGTGCAGATGCTGGCGCGCACGGAAGGCATCCCGCTCGACCCGGTCTACACCGGCAAGATCATGGCCGGCCTGATCGGCCTGGCGCGCGAAGGCAAGCTCCAGGCCGGCGAGAACGTCCTGTTCCTGCACACCGGGGGCCTGCCATCCCTGCACGCCTACGAGCGCGAAGTGCTCGGCGAGGCGAAGGACCTGCCGGCCTGAGGCCATGCGGCACATCGGGATCGTCGGCTGTTCGGCGGAGGGCGCGGCCCTTTGCTACCGCACGATCTGCACGGAGGCGGCGGCCTTGCTGGGCACGCCGCACGCGCATCCCGAGGTGTCGCTGCACACGCCCTCGCTGCATCGCTATGTCGAGCGGCTCGATGCGGGCGACGTGCAGGGCGTGGCGGACCTGATGCTGGAATCGGCGCACCGGCTGCAGCGCGCCGGTGCGGATTTCCTGGTCTGTCCCGACAACACGATCCACCAGGCCTTCCATCTCGTGGAGCCGCATTCGCCATTGCCCTGGCTGCACATTGCCCGCGAGGTGGCACGCGATGCGCAGCGGCGCGGCTTCCGGCGCATCGGCATCCTGGGCACGCACTGGCTGGTGGCCAGCGAGGTCTATCCCGAACAACTGCGCGCGGCGGGCCTCGACTTCCTGCGGCCCACCGAAGAAGAGCGCATCGAGGTCGGCCGGCTGATCATGGATGAGCTGGTGTGCGGCATCCAGCATCCGCGGCAGGTGGACGAGCTCGCGGCAGTGATCGCGCGCATGCAGGCGCAGGGCTGCGACGCGGTCGTGCTGGGATGCACCGAGCTGCCGCTCGTGCTGAACGACCGCAATTCGCCCCTGCCCACCCTGGATTCGACACGCCTGCTGGCGCGCGCCGCCCTGCGCGATGCCTTGGGCACGGTCGAGCAGGGCGCCCTCGCGGGGTAGCTCTCTGGGGCATACTTCGGGCGCGGCCCCGCCGCAAAGGACGCGTGCCATGCGCCGGGCCTCCCGCCAATCCGGATTCCTCCACCTGCCCCACGGGCTGCGGCCGGACCTCGCCGCCACCAGCTTGCGATCGCTGCGCATCTTCATGGCCGCGTGCGTGGCCGTGGCGCTGCTGCTTTTCGGCGCCTTCGCGGCGTACCGGTACCAGCAGATGCACCAGGAGGCCGAGGTCCGCCTGCAGCGCACCCTGTCCATCGCGCACGAGCATGCGCTGCGCGTGCTCGACACCAACGAGACCCTGCTGCGCCACGCCATGGCGCTGGTGCGGGACGACGACGACGGCCGCATCGCCGCCCAGAGCGCCGTGCTGCATGCGCAGATGCGGGAGATCACCGCGGGCAAGCCGCAGATCCAGTCGATCTGGGTGCAGGGACCGGACGGCCGGCCGCTCGTCTCCAGCCGCATGGCGGAGCCGCCGGCGGACATGAACGTGGCCAACCGTCCCTACTTCGTCTGGCACCGGGAGAAGCGCGGTGGCGTGGCCATGAGCAGCCTCATGCGCATGGGCGACGAGCGCTTCTTCAACATCAGCCGGGGTCGCTACCGCAGCAACGGCGATTTCGCGGGCGTGGTGTCGGTGGGCCTGTACGCCAGCTACTTCCGCAGCTTCCACGCGCAGCTGGCGGCCGACGAACCCGGCGTGGCGGTCACCATGTTCCGCAACGACGGCGTGGTGTATTCGCGCTGGCCGGACCTGCCCAACCAGCCCGAACGCATGTCGCCCAAGGGCGAGGTGCTCTCGCGCGTGCTCAGGGGGGAGAACGCCGGGGTGATCCGCAGCGTGTCGTCGCTGGACAACCAGAACCGGGTGATCCTGTTCCAGCGCCTGGGCGAGTACCCCGTGTACATCGGCATCGGCCGCGAGCTGCGCGTCATCGATGCGGCCTGGATGCGGGAAATGGCCCGCGTCGCCGCGTTCGTGATGGTCCCCGTGCTGCTGCTGGTGCTGACGGCTTACCTGGTGCTGCGCCGCACGCGCGAGGCGCTCGACGCCGTGCGGCGGCTGCAGGAGGAGTCGGCCGCCCGTCGCCAGGTCGAGGAGGCCCTGCTCCAGGCGCAGAAGCTCGAAGCACTGGGGCGGCTGACCGGCGGGGTGGCGCACGACTTCAACAACGCGCTCATGGTGATCAGCGGCAACGTGCACCTGCTGCGCAAGCAGCATCCCGAGCTGCCGCAGAAGTACGCCGATGCGATCTCGCGCGCCGTCGATTCGGCGACCAAGCTCACGCGGCAGCTGCTGGCGTTCTCGCGCCGGCAGCCCCTCAAGCCGGAGGTGATCGCCCTGCAGGAGAGGCTGCCGATGCTGCGCGACCTGCTGCAGCCGACGCTCGGCAGCCGCGTGCAGCTCACGATCGAGGTCGACCCGGCCACGCCTGCCGTGTGCGTCGACCCCGCGGAACTCGAACTGGCGCTGATCAACCTGGCCGTGAATGCGCGCGACGCGATGCCCGACGGCGGTAGCTTCCGCCTGGCGGCGGGCAGGCGCACGGGGGCGGCCGGCCCGATGGTGTGGATCGAGGCCGCCGACACCGGCGAGGGCATGCCGCCGGAGGTGGCGGCGCGCGCTTTCGATCCCTTCTTCACCACCAAGCCCCTGGGCAAGGGCACCGGCCTCGGGCTCGGCCAGGTGCAGGCCCTGTGCCGGCGCGCCGGGGGCGACATCGCGCTGGAAAGCACGCTGGGCAAAGGCACGCGCGTGACGCTGCAGTTCCCCGCATCGCCCCTGCTGCCGGACCCGCCGGGCCGCGCCGGCGAGGAGCAGCCGCCGCTGGGCCGGTCGGTGCTGCTGGTGGAGGACAACGCGGAAGTGGCGGCGGTGATCGTGCCCGTGCTTGAGAAGCTGGGCTGCGAGGTGGTGCACCAGCCGTCCGCCGACGCTGCGCTGCAGTGGCTGGCGCAGCAGCACGGCGAGGTCGACGTGCTGCTCACCGACGTGGTGATGCCGGGAAGCCAGGATGGCCTGGGCCTGGCCAAGGCCGTCGCCCACCGCTATCCCGCGGTGAAGCTGCTCGTGATGACGGGCTATGCCGAACAGATCGACGTGATCGGTCGCCTCGGCTACCCCGTGCTGCCCAAGCCGTTTTCGCCGCAAGCCCTGGCCGATGCCCTGCGGCAGGTGTCCGGCGCTTCGCCGCTCGCCGCCTGAGGCCGCGCGGCGACCTCAGGCGTCCTGCAGCAGCGGGATGCCGATCTCGCGCGCGAAGGCATCGAGCTGCGTGCGCAACGATGCCGGCAACGCCAGCCCCTCGCGCTCGTTCACCTGCTTCTTCAGGTGGCTCTGCTCGCCCGGCAACCACACGCGGTCAAAGCCGGGCATGAGCTCGCTGGCGCGGATCTCGCGCACCAGCTTGTCCACGCGCTGCTTGAACTCGGCGATCTCGCCGAAGGCATCGGGGTCGATGACGCAGATCGCCTGGCCCGTGTTGGTGGTGGTCCGGTAATCGGCATTGAAGTCGATCACCTTGGTTCCCATGGCCGCGCCGTTGAGGGTACCCGCCAGCAGTCCGACGATCAGCGACAGGCCGTAGCCCTTGTAGCCGCCGATGGGCAGCAGGAAGCCTTCATCGGCGCGCTTGGGGTCCGTCAGCGGCTGGCCGGTGCGATCGATCATCCAGCCCTCGGGCATCTGTTCGCCGCGCTGCGCCTTGGCCTTGACCTTGCCGTAGGCCGCCACCGTCGTCGCCATGTCCAGCACCACCGGCGGCTCCTCGCCCGCCGGCACGGCGACGGCGATCGGGTTGGTCGACAGCAGCATGCTCAGGCCACCCCAGGGCGGCAGGTGGTTGGCGTTGCCCACGGCGTAGTACATGCCGATCATGTCGTGCTCCAGCGCCATGCGCGCGTAGAGCGATGCGGGGCCGGCGTGGTTGGAGTGGTAGGCGCCGACCCAGGCGACGCCGCAGTTGCGCGCCTTGGCGATCGCGATCTCGGCGGCCTTCTTCATCACGAGGTGGCCTTGCGCGTTGTCGCCGTCGAGGAGCGCCATGCCGGCTTTTTCCTTGACGATGCGGATGTCGGGCTTGAGGTTCAGGCCGCCGGAGCGGATGCGCTTGCAGTAGGGCACGAGGCGGATGACGCCGTGGCCGTCGGAGCCCTGCACCTCCGCTTCGGTCATCAGCTCGGCGACCGTGCCCGCATCGTCGGCGGGCATGCCGACGCGTTCGAGGGCGGTGGCGAGGAAGCGGCGAACCTGCGCCGCGGGAATGCGTTCTTGGGGGGATTCAGGCATCGCCCATTCTTTGCCGCAGCGCGAGCACCGCGCAATCAGGGCTACTCAGGACAGGGCAGGGCAGGTGCACCTGCGTTTCGGGCGCGGCGGCGGCCATCGAGAACTGCGCCAGCATCACTGCGTCGCAGCCGGAGAGCGCACGCGCTGCATGGGCCACCTTGCGATGGTGCTCCGCGCTGCGGCCGGCACCGAGGTCATCCATCGCATCGGGCACGAAAAGGGTGCTCAGTTCCACGTCGACGTGGCGCGCGGCCGCGAGCTGCCGCAGCTCGTCGCTCATCGAGGGCAGCGAGGCTTCGAAGGTGGCCACCAGCCCCAGCTGGAGGACTTTCCCCTTCGCCCGCGTCGACAGCGCCTGCTCGAACATCGCCTCGTTCGGCTTGAGCGTGGGCAGGCCGGTCACGCGTGCCGCCGCTTCGATGGCGGGGCCGAACGCCGAACAGGTGAAGAGGATGCCACCGCAGCCGGTCCCCTGCGCGTAGCGCGCGAGGGTGATGAAGCGTTCGACCATGGTCTCGGTCAACCGGCCGTCGCGCGCGCGGTCCTGCGACAGGCTGTCGTCCAGCAGGTTCATGCGCTGGGCCTGCGGCCACAGCCGCCGGAATGCGTCGTTGATCGGGTCGACGGCGAGCGGGGTCGCGTGGATGAGGGCGATGCGGGAGGTCATGCGGGCATGCTACTGCCCTCAGGCGACCACTTCCTCCGTCGTCGCGCGCCGCAGCTCGCGCCGCTGCGCGAAATCGAACCAGCGGCCGCGGTGCGAGGTCGCCGTGTTGTCCCACATCACCAGGTCGCCCACCTGCCAGTGATGGCGATGGACGAACTCGCGCTGCGTCGCGTGCTCCAGCAGGTCCATCAGCAGCATGCGGCCCTCCGCAAGCGTCATGCCCTTGACCTCGCACGCATGCACGCCGACGAACAGGATCTTGCGGCCCGTGCGCGGATCCGTCTGCACCAGCGGCCACACCGCCGGGGGGATGCTGTTGCGCTGCTCGTCGGTGTAGTTCGTATCGCCCAGCATGAAGCGCGAATGCAGCGCGTAGTGCACCGCCTCCAACCCCTCGATCTGCTTCTTGCGCCACTCGGGCAGGGCGTCATAGGCCATGCGCAGGTCGGCGAATTCGGTCTCGCCGCCGAAGCCGGGCACCGTCACGGCGGACAGCATCGAATACTTCGCGCGCGGTTTCTGGAAGGAGCTGTCGCTGTGCCACAGCTGGTTGGCGACGTTGCCCACGATCTTCGCGTGCTGGCGATCGGCCACTTCGCCGTCCACCTTCACGTTGGAGATGTCGGCCAGCTCCGCATAGTCGAAGCGGTGCGGACCGCCCTTCAACTTGCGCAGTCCCAGGTCGAGCGGGCCCAGCGCCTTGGCGAAGGCGATCTGCTCGTGCTGCGTCAGCGGCTGGTTGCGCCACACCAGCACCGCGTGCTGGTCCATCGCGTCCTCGATCGCGCGCACCTGCTCGCGGCTGAGCGGCTGGCGCAGGTCGATGCCGCTGGCTTCGGCCGCGAAGGGCTGCAGGGGTTTGAGGGTCAGGCTCATGGTGTTCACTCGATCTTGATGCCCGCCGTCTTGACGATGGAGGACCACTTGTCGATCTCCTGGCGGATCTGGTTCGTGTACTGCTCGGAGGTGGACCCCACCGGCTCCATGCCGAGCGCGGCCATGCGCGAGCTCACTTCCGTGCTGCGCACGGCCTGGCCGATGTCGGCGCTGATTTTCGCCAGCAGCGCGGGCGGCAGGCCGGCCGGCGCGATGATGCCGATGGAGCTGACGGCGCTGAAGCCCGGCACGCTTTCCGCGATCAGCGGGATCTCTGGATTGGCCACCGAGCGCCTCGGGCTCGACAGCGCCAGCACCTTCATGCGGTTGTCCTTCACGAAGGGCATGGAGGAGAACAGCACGTCGAACAGCAGCGGCACGCGGCCGCCGATCACGTCCTGCTGCGCCGGCGCGCTGCCCTTGTACGGCACGTGGACCATCTTGATGCCGGCCATGTGCGCGAGCATCTCGCCGGCCAGGTGCGTGCCGGTGCCCGCGCCCGGTGTCGCATAGCTCAGCGCCGCCGGATTCTTCTTCGCGTAGGCGATCAGCTCGGGGATCGAATTGACCGGCAGCGAGGGATGCGCGAACAGGCCGAAGTGCGCCTGCGCGACCTGCGACACGCCGACGATGTCCTTCTTGGTGTCGTAGGGCAGGTTCGGTTGCAGGCTCGGATTGATCGTGAGGGCGGTGATCGCCATGCCGAGCGTGTAGCCGTCCGGCGGCGACTTTGCCACCGTGGTGGTGCCCAGCACCGTGCCCGCGCCGGGCTTGTAGTCCACCACCACCGGCTGCTTCCACATTGCCTGCAGCTGCGTGGCGACCAGGCGCGCCACCGTGTCCGTCGGCCCGCCCGCGGTGAAAGGCACCACCAGCTTGACCGGCTTGTCGGGCCAGTTTTCCACCTGTGCCGTTGCCGCGAAGGGCAGCAGGGTCGCGGATACGATCAACGCGCGGCGCCGCAGCTTCGTCTCATGCATCAACATGTCTCCTTGTGCGAAGTGTTGCGGAGTTTGGGCGCGCCGTCCAACATGCGCAAGATGCGCAGCCACCCATGAACGATCCCGAAGGGCGTGCACCTGCGGGCAGGGCAAGGCCCGCATAGCGGGAAAATGCAACGGATGTTGCCCCTGCCTGCCGGCACGTAGGGCGTCGTCCTACACCCTGTGCGTGCGCTCTTTCCTAGCATCGTGCGCATGAGCACAAGGAACGGCCCCAACGCCCGCGCCCAGGCCCTCGCGATCGACAAGGACCATGTCCCGCGCCAAGGCGGCGGCAGCAATGTGGCCGGCAAGCCCCAGCGCTACAGCCGCGCGGAATACGCGAAGGTCCTGGCGCTGCAGGAAGAGGTCGCCCGCGCGGACGGCGACTACCAGCGCCTGCGCAACGCCTACCTCGACGTCGCCCAGCAGGAGCCGGAGAACGACCTGGCGCTGGCGATGATCGGCCACGACATGGACCGTGCGCACAGCCGGCTGCAGGCGCTGATCGGCCTGCCGCGGCTGCCCTTCACGCACGAGCCGAGCTCGGTGATGCGGCGCGAGGCGCAGCGCCTGTCCGACGAGCACCACTGAGCCGAAGGACGCCGGACGACAGTCGTTCGGCCCTGCCTCCGTAGGCCGTGCCATGCGCGCCGCCGCACCATGGCGGCATTCCTGCCGGGGCGAGGAGCCCCTTTCCCACCATGCACGACCACAGCACGCCGACGCACCCGATCGAGCCCGATCCGAATCCGGCCGACCACGACGCACCCGCCAGCAATCCCACGCAGCTGCCGGTGGAGCCGGAGTTCGGCCAGGCCCTGCCGCAGGCGGAGCCGGAGGATCCCGGCGTGCCCAAGCCCGTCATCTGAACCCCAAGCCAACGAGGACACGCCATGCCTTACATCCGCACACCCAGCGGCATCACGCCGCCATCGCCGGGACTCGAGCGCGAAGAACCGACCTTCGTGAACGAGGACGACATCCCGCGCGGCGACGGCGGCCGCACCGGCACGCGCCATCCCCGCGAGGAAAAGCGCGACGATCGCCCCGCGCGCAGTTCCGAGCGCGAATGAGCTGGACCCCGGGCCCGCCCGCGCCCAGCGAGGCCCCGAAGCCCATCAATCCGGAGCCGACGGCGGCGCCCAAGAATCCGGAGCACGACGTGGTGCACGACCCCGAGCAGGGCAAGTCCGAGCATCCGAAGCAGTAGTCACGCGAGCATCCCCTGCGCGTCGTCGTCCAGGTTGCGCACCGGGGTCGCTTTCGCCAGCGCCATCCAGACACCGAACGGCAGCGACGATCGCGCCGGCCGCACGGCGGGCCGCGCGACGCTCAGGCGCTCGGCGCTCACCATCAGCACCCCGCATTCCGCCGGCACTTCGTCCGGCTCCGCGATCGCGCGGCCCTTGGCATCCGTGCCCAGCACGTACCAGCATTCGCCGAGGTCGCGGTAAGCCGCGCGCTTGGCTTGCTGCCGCAGGTCCGCCAGCAGGTCGGAGCGGCGCACCTTGATCTCGTGCACGATCGGTTCGACGTAGCTCTCCACCGAGGTGTGGCGGATCGAAAAGACGTCGGGCCGCGCCACGCACCAGCGCAGGGGCTTGGCCTCCTCGCCCGTGGGCACCTGCGCGCGCAGGCTCAGGCCCGTCCAGGCCAGGCGCCCGGCGCGCGCCATCTCCTGCGCCACGCGCTCGACGAGGGCCTCGTGTGCCGACAGGGCGGCGCGGTTGCGCGCCAGCACGCGTGCGAGCCACTGCACGCCGGCGTCCGTGACCCGCAGGGTCTCGTGGCCGAGGGGCGAGCGCACCCGCTCCAGCAGCCCGGCGGCCAGCAGGTCGATCTCCAGCGGATCCTGGCACGGCCACCCGGCGGAGCGGTAGATGTCCCGCAGGCGCCGTGCATGGGCGCGCGTGAGTTCCGGGGCCGACGGGAGGGGGAGGGGAACGGAGGACATGGCCAGCCTGCCAGTGTACGGGGCACCGGTAGGCACTCTCCCACGTTTCCACGCGCGGTGCGCTTATCGCCAGGGCTGAGTGGGTGCACACAATGTGCCGCATGGTTGAGAAATCCCTGCACTCCCCGCGCACGAGCGCCGTCCTCGCCGCCCTTGCCGGCGGCCCCGCGCCCTCCGTGCTCTACGGCATCACTGCCGTCCGCGTGGAAGCCAACCAGGTGACGGAGGTCATGATGGGGATGATCGATCCGAGCCTGGAACACTGGGACCTGCGTCCCGCCCCGACGCGCGCCGTGGAGGTGGTCGACCGCCTGGTCGAGGGCGACACCATCGTTACGCTGTTCCCCACCGAAAGCGGCCGGCTGCAGCTTGGCCCGCAGGTGAAGGTGGACGTGCTGCCTGAAGGCACCGAGACCCTGGCCGCGGCGGACGACCAGCCGGGCCGCCGGCTGGTGGACCTGCCGAAGTTCTGAGCTTGCAGGACTGTCGGGGTGCGGCTGCGCGCTTACCCCGACCTACCCAAGTGTCACGGCCGCTGCGCCCGTAGTTCCGGCAGCTTGATCAGGCCCGCCGACAGCGCGGTGCCGATGACGATCACGACACCGCATATCAGCATCCACGGCGTCACCGGCTCGGCAAGGAACACGGCGCCGTAGATCAACGCGAACACCGGGATCGCGAAAGTCACCGTCAACGCACGCGCCGGCCCGGTCTGCTCGATCAGGCGGAAGTACAGGATGTACGCGACGCCCGTGCACATCACCCCCAGCACCACCAGCGCCAGCCAGGCCTGTTCGCTCTTGGGCCGGTCGGTCCAGAGGAAGAGGGCCGGCAGCGCCAGCGCCAGCGTGGCCCCGAACTGGCTGCCGGTGGCCGTTACCAGCGGCGGCAGCCCCGAGAGGTAGCGCTTGGTCGCGCTCGCCGCGATTCCGTAGCAGACGGTGGCCACCAGGCAGGCGATCACGCCCCAGGCCGGCGCCACGCCCGCCGGCCCCGGCTGGAAGCTCGCCTTGTCCCAGGCGAGCATCGCCACGCCCGCGAAGCCGATGACCAGGCCCAGGATGCGCGATCCCGTGGGCCGGTCCTTCAGCCAGGCCCAGGCGACGAGCGCGCCGAACAGCGGCACCGTCGCATTCAGGATGGCCGACAGGCCCGTCGTGATGGACAGCAGGGCGAAGGAAAACAGGACGAAGGGCAGGGCGGAGTTCAGCACCCCGATCACGAACACCTTGGGCCAGTGGCGGCGAAACACCGCGCCATGCCCTTTCCACAGCATCAGCGGCACCAGGAAGGCGGTAGCCACCAGCACGCGGATGGCAGCCGCGCCGACCGGCCCGAAGTCGCCGACCGCCAGCCGCATGAACAGGAAGGAAGCACCCCAGATCGCGGCCAGCGCGATGAAGTCGATGACGGAGGACAGGGACATCGCCGCTATTGTCCCAGCACGCCTTCGAGCCGCAGCAACGCGGTCTTGCGTTCCAGTCCACCGGCGTAGCCCGTGAGGCTGCCGGAGCTGCCCAGCACGCGGTGGCAGGGCACGACGATGCTCACCGGATTGCGGCCCACCGCCGCGCCCACCGCGCGCATCGCCTGCGGACGCCCGAGCCGCCGCGCGATGTCCGAATAGCTCGTGGTCGCCCCGAGCGGAATGGCCAGCAGCGCCTGCCACACGTCCTGCTGGAAGGCGGTGCCCGCCTGCAGGTCCAGCGGCAGGTCGAAACGGTCCCGCTCGCCCGCGAAATAGGCGCGCAGCTGCGCCACCGCCTCGCGCAGCACGGGATGGTCCGGGTCTTCGCGCCAGCCCGAGGCATCGGGGCCGTGCTTCTGGCCGACGAACCAGACGCCGGCGAGTCCCCGGTCCGTCGCAGCCAGCAGCATCGTGCCCAGCGGGCTCTCGTGCGTGGTGCACACGCGTTCGTTCTTCATCTCAGCCTCCTTGCGACAACGCGCTCCACGCGCGGACCACGGCGTAACTGCGCCATGGCTTCCAGGCTTGCGACGCCGCTTCGGCCTCGCGCGCCGGTTGCTTGCTTTGTTGCACACCCAGCGCCTTGTGCAGCGCGACGTCGCCGGCCGGAAAGGCGTCGGGCCAGCGCAGGGCACGCATGGCGATGTACTGCGCCGTCCAGTCACCGATGCCGGGCAGTTCCTTCAGTGCCGCCGTGGTCGCCGGGACATCGGCACCCGCATGCAGCGACACGCGCCCTTCGGCGACCGCGCGTGCGATGGCGACGATGGCCGCCTGCCGCTGCCGCACGATGCCCAGTTGGCCGAGCGCGTCGCCTTCGGCTGCGGCCAGCACCTCGGGCGCGGGGAAGAGCAGGCGCAGCGCCGGGTCCGGCGTCGTGATGGGCGTGCCGAAGCGCTGCACCAGCCGCTGCGCCAGCGTGCGTGCCGCGGCCACGGTGATCTGCTGGCCGAGCACCGCCCGCACCGCGATCTCGTAGCCGCTGAGCGCACCGGGCACGCGCAGGCCATCCCCCAGCGGAAAGCTGCCGTGCAGGCGTGCATTGATGGCCTGCGGATCGGCGTCGAGATCGAATGCCGCGCGCACCCGCCGGATCACCAGCGGCAGCACGCCCAGCAGCGTGTCGGCCACGCGCAGGCGGGCCTGGCAATTCTCCTCGTCGAAGTCCACCGAGATCCAGCCTTCCCAGCGCCGGCCTCCGGCGTCGAGCGCCAGGGTGCGGGCCAGGCCGCGCTCGCCCACGACCTCGATGCCGTCGATGGCGCGCGTGCGGAAGAAGCCGAGCATCGCGGCGACGTCATAGGGCGGACGAAAGCCGAGCCGCACCTCGCTCGCGGCGGTGCCCGGCGCGCCATCGCGCCGCAGCGCGCTGGGGCTCAGTCCGTAATGCGCCGTGAAGGCCGCGTTGAAACGCCGCACGCTGCCGAAGCCGCTGATGAGCGCGACCTGCGTGACCGGAAGCGCGGTGTCCGCCAGCAGCTGCTTGGCGTTGAGGAGCCTGCGCGTCTGCAGGTACTGCAAGGGCGTGACGCCGAGTTGCGCCTCGAAGATGCGGCGCACGTGGCGGTCGCTCACCCCGAGCTTGCGCGCGAGTCCTTCCACCGAGGGCGGCTCGTCGGTCCAGGCCTCCGGCTCGTCGAGCAGGCGGGCCGCCTGCTGGGCCAGCACGGCGCCCGCGTCCTGCACGGACCAGCGCAGGGCCTGCGGCGCCAGTTCGGGGCGGCAGCGCAGGCACGGCCGGAAGCCGGCGCTCTCGGCCTGCGCCGCGTGCGCGAAGAAGCGGCAGTTCTCGCGCCGAGGCGTGCGCACGCGGCACACCGGGCGGCAGTAGATCCCGGTGCTGGTGACGCCGGTGAAGAAGCTGCCGTCGAAGCGCGCGTCGCGGGCCTTCAGCGCAAGGTAGCAGGCGTCAGGGTGCAGCGGCGGATCGGCTGGGCTCATGCGGCCGATGATACGCAGCGCACCTCCCAGGACTAGCCGTTTTCGGACATGTTCCTCGCGACCCGCCGCCTAGAATCGTCCGGACGTTCTCCCTCCAAAAGAAACGATTTCCATGCAGCTCAGCCCCACCATCTTCAAGGCCTACGACGTCCGCGGCATCGTCCCGTCCACCCTCACCGAAGAGGTCGCCGAAGCGCTCGGCCGCGCCTTCGGCACCATCGCCCGCAAGGAAGGGGAGCAGACCGTCTGCGTCGGCCGCGACGGGCGCCTGAGCGGCCCCTCGCTCAGCGCCGCGCTCGTGCGCGGGCTGGTGGCCAGCGGCGTCGACGTGATCGACGTCGCCATGGTGACCACGCCGATGCTGTATTTCGCGGCGAGCACGCTGGCGAAGAGCGGCATCCAGGTGACGGGCAGCCACAACCCGAAGGACTACAACGGCTTCAAGATGGTGCTGGCCGGCCGCGCGATCTACGGCGACGAGATCCAGTCGCTGCGCCGCATGATCGAAAGCGAAGGCTGGGACCAGGCGCCCGCGCCCGGCAAGGTGCGCAACATCAACGTGTACGGTCCGTACCGCGACCGCATCGTGGGCGAGATCAAGCTGGCGCGGCCGCTGAAGATCGTGGTCGATTGCGGCAACGGCGTCGCCGGTGCTTCCGCGCCCGAGATCTACCGCGCGATCGGCTGCGACGTCGTCGAGATCTTCAGCGAGGTGGACGGCAACTTCCCCAACCACCACCCGGACCCGAGCAAGCCCGAGAACCTGCGCGACCTGATCGCCAAGCTGAAGGAAACCGGCGCCGACCTGGGGCTGGCCTTCGACGGCGACGGCGACCGCCTGGGGATCATCACCAAGGACGGCAACAACATCTACCCGGACCGCCAGATGATGCTGTTCGCGCAGGACGTGCTCTCCCGCGTGCCGGGCGCGCCCATCCTGTTCGACGTCAAGTGCACGCAGCGCCTGGCGCCTGCCATCAAGGCGGCCGGCGGCGAGCCGATGATGTTCAAGACCGGGCACTCGCTGATCAAGGCGAAGATGAAGGAAGTGAATTCGCCGCTCGGTGGCGAGATGAGCGGCCACATCTTCTTCAAGGAGCGCTGGTACGGCTTCGACGACGGCACCTATGCGGGTTGCCGGCTGCTGGAGATCCTGTCGAAGCACCCGGACCCGAGCAAGGTGCTCGACGAGCTGCCCACGAGCTTCTCCACGCCGGAGCTGAACGTGAAGTGCGAGGAAGGCGAGCCGCACCGCGTGGTGGCGGAACTGGTGAAGAAGGCGAGCTTTCCGCAGGCGCAGGTGTCCACGATCGACGGCCTGCGCGTGGACTGGGACGACGGTTTCGGCCTCGTGCGCGCGTCGAACACCACCCCCGTGTTGGTGCTGCGCTTCGAGGGCCACACGCAGGAAGCCATGCACCGCATCGAGAAGGAGATGCTGGCGCTGCTGCATACGGTGAAGCCGGATGCCGAGGTGGGCGGGGCGGCGCACTGATAATCCCGGCCATCGACATCCTCATCGTCAAACTCTCCTCGCTCGGCGACGTGGTGCACGCCATGCCGGCGGTGCAGGACATCCGCCGTGCGCAGCCGCAGGCGCGCATCGCCTGGGTGGTGGAGCGCGGGTTCGCGCCGCTGGTGGCGCGCTGCGAGGGTGTCGAGCGCGTCATCCCGTGCGAGCTGCGGCGCTGGCGCAAGGCGCCGCTGGCGCGCCAGACACGCCAGGAGTGGCGCGCCTTCCGTGCCGACCTGCACGCGGGGCGCTACGACGCCGTCATCGACCTGCAAGGTCTCACCAAGTCGGCGCTGGTGGCGCACATGGCGCACCTGGTGCCCGGCGGCCGCCGCTACGCCATGGCGAACCGCACGGAAGGCTCCAGCTACGAGGCGCCCACGCGCTGGGTGGCCGACGTCGCCATTCCCCTCGATCCGCAGTCGCATGCCGTGCAACGGGGGCGCGAGCTGTGCGCGCAGGCGCTCGGCTATCCGCTCGAGGGACCGCCCCGGTATGGGCTCGGGCGGGCCGGCACGACCCGCGAGGACACGGTGGTCTTCATCCACGGCACGTCGCGCGCCGACAAGTGCTGGCCCGAGGAGCACTGGATCACGCTCGGCCAGCGCCTCATCGCGCAAGGACATGCCATCGGCCTGCCGCACGGCAGCGACGAGGAGCGCGCGCGCAGCGAACGCCTGGCGCAGGCGCTGGGACCGCGCGCGCAGGTCTGGCCGAAGATGGCGCTGGACGCGCTGACCGAACGCCTGGCGCAGGCCGCCGGTGCGATCGGCGTCGACAGCGGCCTGAGCCACATCGCCGTGGCGCTGGACCTGCCGCACGTGCAGGTCTACAACTTCGCCACCGCCTGGCGCACGGGGCCGATCGGCAGCGAGCGGCAGCGCAGCGTCTTCGCTTCGCCGGTGCCCACCGTCGATGCGGTCTGGCAGGCCTGGCAGGCCGTCACAATCCGCCGATGATCCGGCCGCTCTATTCCCTGGTGCTGATCGGCGCCCAGCCGCTGCTGCGCCGGAAGCTGCGCCGCCGCGGCGTCGCGGAGCCGGGCTACCTGGAGCACGTGGAGGAACGCTTCGGCCATTACGCCGGCAGCACCGAACCCGGTCGCCTGTGGATCCATGCGGTGTCGCTCGGAGAAACACGCGCCGCGGCGATCCTGATCGATGCGCTGCGGCGGGCGAAGCCGCACGTGCGGCTGCTGCTCACGCACGGCACGGCCACCGGCCGCGCCGAAGGCCAGCGCCTGCTGCGCGAGGGCGACGTGCAGGCCTGGCTGCCCTGGGACACGCCGGGCGCGGTGCGCGGCTTCCTCCACCACTTCCGGCCGGCCGCGGGCATCCTGATGGAAACCGAGGTCTGGCCCAACCTCGCGGCAGGGTGCCAGGAACAGGGTGTGCCGCTGGTCCTTGCGAATGCGCGGCTGTCGGAGAAGTCGCTGTCACAGGCGCGGCGCCTCTCCGGCCTGTCGCGTCCCGCGTACGGCGCGCTGCGCGCCGCGTGGGCGCAGACGGAGAGCGACGCGCGGCGCCTCGCCGCCGCGGGTGCGATCGTCAAGGGCGTCTTCGGCAACCTCAAGTTCGATGCGCAACCCGACGAGGGGCAGTTGCGCCAGGGTCGCGATTGGCGTTCCACCTCGCAGCGACCGGTGGTGATGTTCGCGAGCTCGCGCGAAGGCGAGGAGCAGGACTTCCTGCGCGCAATCTCCGCGCACCGCGACGTCCAGTGGCTGCTGGTGCCGCGGCATCCGCAGCGCTTCGACGAGGTGGCCGCCATGGTGGCCCAGGCAGGGCTGGGCGTGTCACGCCGCAGCAGCTGGATCGATGCGCCGGCGCCCGCCGATGTGTGGATCGGCGATTCGCTGGGGGAGATGGCTCTCTACTACGGCATGGCCGACGCCGCGCTGCTCGGTGGCAGTTTCGCGCCACTGGGCGGGCAGAACCTGATCGAGGCAGCAGCCTGCGGCTGCCCGGTCGTGATGGGGCCGCACACCTTCAACTTCGCCGATGCGGCGGAACTGGCGCAGGACGCCGGGGCCGCGCTGCGCGTGGCGTCGATGCAGGAGGGCGTGGAGCGGGCGGTGTCGCTGGTGCGCGATGCCGATGCGCGCATGGCTGCGTCCGCGGCCGGCGAGCGCTTTGCGGCGACGCATCGCGGCGCTGCGCAGAAGACTGCGGACGCGGTGCTGGCGCTGCTTCCGTAGGTCGCGATGCCGCAGGCACCCCGACATCGCGCTCGTAGGTCGGGGTGAGCCCGCAGGCGAACCCCGACACAAGGCAGCAGTCAGCAATCCCCCTAAGCGTCCTTCCCCCATCCGGGTGATGCCGTCCTGCGGTAGCGCAAGGCAGATTCGAGCACTTGTCTCGTGCAGAGGAGGT
>DATAGN010000143.1:0-2710 GCA_036263715.1 Ramlibacter sp. | reverse complement strand
GCTCCCGCAGGGCCGGAACCTGCCTATGATCGCGGTCACGGCCAAGGCGATGAAGGGCGACCGCGAGAAGTGCATCGAGGCGGGCGCCTGGGACTACCTGGCCAAGCCGGTGAACACACCGGACCTGCTGGCGGTGCTGCGCGCCTGGCTCCAGCAATGAGGCAGTAACAAGGAGACTTGCGTTTGACGAGCACTGCGAACCGGCAGGAGGCTCCCGAGAAGGTCAACATCCTCGTGGTGGACGACCTTCCGGAGAAGCACGTCGTGTTCACCACCATCCTGGAGGAGCTGGACCAGAACATCGTGAGCGCCCGGTCCGGGCAGGAGGCCCTGAAATACATCCTGGAGATGGAATTCGCGGTCATCCTGCTCGACGTGAACATGCCGGACATCGACGGACTGGAAACCGCCAGCCTGATCCGCCAGTACAAGAAGTCGGCCCAGACGCCGATCGTCTTCATCACGGCCTACGTGGACGAACTCCAGGCCAGGCGCGGCTACGCGCTGGGTGCGGTGGACTACATCCCCTCGCCGGTGGTGCCGGAGGTGCTGCGCTCCAAGGTGCGCGTGTTCGTGGAGCTGTTCCGCATGAACCGCCAGCTGCAGAAGCAGGCGGCGCAGCGCGAGGAGCTGGCGCGTTCCGAAGCGGCACGTGCCGCGGCGGAAGAGGCGACGCACCGGGCGGACTTCCTGGCCGAGGCGAGCCGCGTGCTTTCGCGTTCGCTGAACATGGACGACACGATCGCGGCGATGCTGGACCTGTGCGTGCCCAAGCTGGGAGAGCGTGCCATCCTGGGCATCCCCGACAAGGACGGCGGCGTGCGTCGGCTGGAGATGCATCCGGCCCCGCGCGCGGACGACCACGCGGCCTTCGCCGAAGCCATGGGCCCGGAACTGCGCGAAGTGGCCGACCAGGTGCTGCGCGACAGGCAGTTCCGCCTGTGGAAGCGCGGCGACGGCCGTGCCGCGGCGCTGTGCCCGCTGATGGCGGGCGACGAGATCCGGGGTGCGCTGGCGCTGCTGGGCGACGAGAAGTTCTTCGACTCGCCCCGCAGCGCACTGATCCGCGAGTTCGCCGGCCGCGCCTCCATCGCCATCGAGAATGCGCGCCTGTATTCGGCGGTGCAGGAGGCGGACCGGCGCAAGAACGAGTTCCTGGCCATGCTGGCGCACGAGCTGCGCAACCCGCTGGCCCCCATCCGCAACGCGGTGCACATCCTGGCCAGCGCGGAATCGCTCCCGCCGAAGCTGGGGTGGGCCCGCGATGTGATCGGCCGCCAGGCCGACCACATGGCGCGCCTGATCGACGACCTGCTGGATGTCTCGCGCATCGTGCAGGGCAAGGTGGCGGTCAAGCCGGAAAAGCTGCAGCTGTCCACGCTGATCGAGCGCTCCGTGGAAGCCAGTTCACCCCGCCTGGGCGCGCGCGAGCAGGTGCTCGACGTGGTGCTGCCCAAGGAGAACGTGGAGCTCGAGGGCGATTCGGTGCGCCTGTCGCAGGTGCTGTCGAACCTGGTCAACAACGCCTGCAAGTTCTCGCCGCCCAAGAGCCGCATCCGCCTGGAGTCGACCTACTACGACGGCGAGCTGCAGATCTCGGTGAAGGACGAGGGCGCCGGCATTGCGCCTGAATTCCTGCCGCACATGTTCGAGCTGTTCGCGCAAGCCGACCAGTCGCTGGACCGCTCGCAGGGCGGCCTGGGCATCGGCCTGACGCTGGTCAAGCACCTGGTCGAACTGCATGGCGGCCGGGTGTGGGCCACCAGCGAAGGCCTGGGGAAGGGCGCCCAGGTGACGATCGCCTTGCCGGCGACGACCACCACCGACTCCACGATGGAGCCGTTGCCCACGGTGAGCCACCGGCCGGCGCCCGCCAGCGCCGCCGCCTCGCGCATCCTGGTGGTCGACGACCTCGCGGCCTCGGCGGAAACGCTGATGACGCTGCTGGAAATGGAAGGCTTCCAGGTGCGCGTGGCGCACGAAGGCCAGGACGCGCTGCGCATCGCCCGCGAGTTCAAGCCCAACGTGGTGCTGCTGGACATCGGGCTGCCGGGCATGAACGGTTTCGAGGTGGCCAACGGCCTGCGCAGCCAGCCGGAATCGCGCGACGCGCTGCTCATCGCGCTGACCGGCTACGGCGAGGCGGAGAGCCGCAACCGGTCGGCCCAGGCCGGTTTCGACTTCCACATGGTCAAGCCGGCGGACGTGAACCTGCTGCTGTCCATGTTGGCCAATCCTCAGGAAGCGCGCAAGGCTGCGGTGACCGCGTGAGCTACAATCGCCGGCTTGCTGGAGAGGTGGATGAGCGGTTTAAGTCGCACGCCTGGAAAGCGTGTGAGGGTTAATAGCCCTCCGCGGGTTCGAATCCCGCCCTCTCCGCCAGCAGAAACGAACCCGCCCTCGGCGGGTTTTGTTTTTGGTGCCTTCAGGCGCCGCTTTCCCAGCGGAGGCCCCGCAGGTTCGACTTCCGCGGCCTTTTTGCCATCGGCTCGTCTCCCTCGTCCTACCCGGCTGTCCTGGCGCGCTGACTACGATCGAACCGCCATGCCCCAACTCGACAAGCCCAAGCTCAGGGTCTTCCTGGTCGAAGACTCGCCTGAGATCGCCGACTCGCTTGCCGAAGCATTGGCGGCGTCGGGCAGCTGCGAGGTGGTCGGGCGCGCGGACACCGAGCAGGGCGCCCTTGACTGGTCATTCGCGCACGAGGCCG
>DATAGN010000142.1:0-8740 GCA_036263715.1 Ramlibacter sp. | reverse complement strand
CGGCATGAGCTTAGGCGGCCTGCTTTCTCCCTCTCCCGCCCGCGGGAGAGGGCAGGGGTGAGGGTGATGGAGCGCCGACACCCTCACCCCAACCCTCTCCGGCAAGCGGGAGAGGGAGTCGCATTGACCGGGCCGGGCAGGCGCGGCATGAGCTTGGGCGACCCTTTCTCCCTCTCCCGCCCGCGGGAGAGGGCAGGGGTGAGGGTGGTGGAGCGCCGAGGCCCTCACCCCAACCCTCTTCCGCAGGCGGGAGAGGGAGAGGGAGCTGCGCTGGCTGGGGCCACGCCATGAATGTTCGACTCCAGAACGCGCTGGAGCAACTCGGCCTTGCGCTGACCAGTGCCCAGCAGCAAAAGCTCCTCGACTACCTCAGCCTGATCGCCAAGTGGAACAAGGTCTACAACCTGACCGCGGTGCGGGACCCCGACGAGATGCTGGTACAGCACCTGTTCGACAGCCTGGCCGCCGTGCCGCCGCTGCGGCGGCAGACCCAGGGCAGGTCGGTCCGGCTGCTGGACGTGGGCAGCGGCGCCGGGCTGCCGGGCGTTGTCATCGCGATCTGCTGTCCGGAGATCGAGGTGGACTGCGTGGACACGGTTGGCAAGAAGGCTGCCTTCATCCAGCAATCCGCCGCCCAACTGCAGCTGACCAACCTGCGGGGCCTGCACGACCGGGTGGAAAACCTTGCCGGCCCTTACGACCTGGTCTGCTCACGCGCTTTCGCCTCGCTGCAGGACTTCGTCACCTGGTCCCAAGGCGCCTTGGCCGGGCAGGGTGTTTGGCTGGCGATGAAGGGCAAGCACCCCGAGGCGGAGATCGCGGAACTGCCGCCAGCCGCTGAAGTGTTTCACGTGGAACAGCTGCGGGTGCCTGAACTGGCCGCTGACCGCTGCATCGTCTGGATGCGCAAGCGGGTGAGTGCGCAAAGCACAACAGGTGCTTCCGGGGCCTGACGGTACACTCGGCCTTCACTCGGGAGGGCCCATGTTCGGCGTTGCAGATTACGGCGCATTCGTCATCGCCATCATCGTTTTCCTGGCGATTCCGGGGCCCGGCAACCTGGCGCTGATCACCTCCACCGGCAAGGGCGGCGTGCCTGGCGGACTGGCCGCCACCTTCGGCATCATCGCGGGCGACCAGGTGCTCATGTGGGCGGCCGTGGCGGGCGTTGCCGCGCTGCTGGCCGCGTACCCGGCAGCCTTCTCGGCCGTGCAGTGGCTCGGCGCTGCCTACCTTGCGTGGCTCGGCGGCAAGATGCTGCTCGCCAAGCCGGGCAGCGCGCCCGTGCTCAACATCCAACCGCGGCAGTACTTCCGCCAGTCCTTCCTCATCACCCTGCTGAACCCGAAGGCCATCGTCTTCTACATGGCCTTTTTCCCGCTCTTCATCGATCCGGCCCGGCACCAGGGGCTGCTGACCTTCGCCGTCATGGCGGCGACGGTGGCCGTCCTCACCTTCCTATACGGGCTCGGCGCGGTGCTGCTCACGCACTACCTCGCCGAGCGCATGCGCGCCAATCCCCTGATCGGGCGCGTGCTCGAAAAGGTCGCCGGCGTGTTCCTCATCGGCTTCGGGGTGAAGCTCGCGGTCAGCAAGTAAACGAAGAACACGGACGGACATGGCAAAGATCTTTTGCGTCGCCAACCAGAAGGGTGGGGTCGGCAAGACAACGACGACGGTGAACCTGGCCGCGGGCCTTGCGAAAGTCGGCCAGCGCGTTCTGATGGTCGACCTCGATCCGCAGGGCAATGCCACCATGGGTTCGGGCGTGGACAAGCGCCAGCTGAAGCTGACCGTGTACGACGTGCTGCTCGAAGAGACCGGCATCGCTGAAGCGCGCGTGCGCAGCGAACGCCTGGCCGAAGCGAACTGCAGCTACGACATCCTGGGGGCCAACCGCGACCTCGCCGGCGCCGAGGTGGAACTGGTCAGCGTTGAGCGCCGCGAGCGCCGCCTGCGAGAAGCCCTCGCCAAGGTGGCCGGCGACTACGACTTCATCCTGATCGACTGTCCGCCGGCACTGTCGCTGCTCACGCTCAACGGCCTGTGCGCGGCGCACGGCGTGATCGTGCCCATGCAGTGCGAGTACTTCGCGCTCGAAGGCCTGTCGGACCTGGTGAACACGATCAAGCAGGTGCACGCCAACCTGAACAAGGAGCTGGAGATCATCGGCCTCTTGCGCGTGATGTTCGACCCGCGCATCACCCTGCAGCAGCAGGTGAGCGACCAGCTCAAGGCGCACTTCGGCGACAAGGTGTTCAACACCGTGATCCCGCGCAACGTGCGCCTGGCCGAAGCACCCAGCTACGGCCTGCCCGGCGTCGCCTTCGACCCCGCAGCACGCGGCAGCCAGGCTTTCGTGGAGTTCGCCAAGGAAATGGTGGACCGCCTTGGCAGCATGCGTCCCGCCGCCAAGCAGCGCGCAGCTTGATCCTGATGCTCGCAAAACGAGAGCAATGAAGCCGAACAACGTCCTGGTCCTTCCCGGTTGGGAGGGCAGCGGTCCCAAGCACTGGCAGACCCTGTGGGAGCAGCGCTATCACTACCGGCGCGTGGAGCAGCACGACTGGATGAAGCCACTGCGCGGCGACTGGATCGCGCGGCTCGAGGACGTGCTGCTCTCCTGCGACGAACCCGCCGTGCTGGTGGCGCACAGCCTGGGCTGCATCCTCACGGCGGCCTGGGCCGCGAGCTCGCGCAACAAGCACCGGGTCAAGGCGGCCTTGCTCGTGGCGCCCGGGGACGTGGAGCGGCCCGAGATCCGCGAGCACCTGCCGTCGTGGATCCCCGTCGAACTGAGCGCGCTGCCCTTCCCGAGCGTGCTGGTGGCCAGCCGCAACGACCCGTACTGCGCCTTCGAACGCGCGCGCCTGTTCGGGCATGCGTGGAACGCGCAGTTCATGGACTACGGGGACTGCGGCCACATCAACGCGGATTCGGGGCTGGCGAGCTGGCCCGAGGGCCACGTCCTGCTGCAGGACCTGATGAAAGATTAGACGGAAAGCACAATCCAGATGGTCACCAAGAAACCGAAGGGCCTCGGACGCGGCCTCGAAGCGCTGCTCGGACCCAAGGTCGACGACACGCAGGCCGCTGCGGGCGGCGACACCAATGGTCCCAGCCCGGGCGTGCCCGCGTCGCTGATGCTGCAGGACATGGTGCCCGGCATGTACCAGCCGCGCACGCGCATGGACGAGGGCGCGCTCTACGAGCTGGCCGAGTCGATCAAGGCGCAGGGCATCATGCAGCCGATCCTGGTGCGCAAGCTCCACGACGGCGACAACGCGGGCAAGTACGAGATCATCGCCGGCGAGCGCCGCTTCCGTGCGGCCAAGCTCGCAGGCCTGGACAGCGTGCCGGTGCTGGTGCGCGACGTGCCCAACGAGGCCGCCGCGGCGATGGCGCTGATCGAGAACATCCAGCGCGAGGACCTCAATCCGCTGGAGGAAGCGCAGGGCCTGCAGCGCCTGATCAAGGACTTCGGGCTCACGCACGAACAGGCGGCGCAGGCGGTGGGGCGGTCACGCAGCGCCGCGTCGAACCTGCTGCGCCTGTTGAACCTGGCCGATCCGGTGCAGACGATGCTGATGGCCGGCGACATCGACATGGGTCATGCGCGCGCGCTGCTGTCGCTGGACCGCGCCGCGCAGATCACCGCCGCCAACCAGATCGCGCACAAGAAGATGTCGGTGCGCGAGGCCGAGAGCCTGGTCAAGAAGATCGGCGCCGAGTTCAACCTCGTCTCGCCCAAGCCGAAGAAGGAAAAGTCGCGCGACCTGCGCCGCATCGAGGAGGAGCTGTCGGACATCCTCACGGCTGAAGTGGAGGTGCGCGTGAAGAAGCGCGTGAAGCGCCATGGGCGCGTGGAGGAGCTCGGGGAAGTGTCGATCCAGTTCGGGTCGCTGGATGAATTGAATGGGTTGATCGATCGCTTGCGGGGCTAGGCTGGGCGTCGGGGTTCGCCTGCGGGCTCACCCCGACCTACGAAGACCACGGAACCTGTAGGTCGGGGTGAGCGGCGAAGCCCGAACCCCGACGCTCTTCAAGGCCGCGCCAGCGCCACCAGCGCGCGTACATCCTTCGCGCCTCCCAGCCCCCAGCAAGCCGCGATCAACCCCTTCGTTTTCTCCTCCCCGATCACCGGCACCGCCAGCTGCTCGAACTTGCCTTCCAGCATCCGGTCGGTCATCGGGTTCTGCAATGAGCCGATCGCGTGTTCCACGAACACGTGCACCTTGCGGTCATCCTTGAGCACCGCGGTGACATCGGCACTGGCCTCGTCGATGCTGTCATCGACCGTGGCCACCACCTTGCGGCGCAGTTCCAGCATGTCGGGGCGATTGACGATGTCGTCGTGGTATTCGTCCTCGCCGGCGCGACCGAAGATCAGGCCGGCCGCGCAGCCGTGGTACACGCTGAACTTGCCCTGCAGGCCATCCGCCGGCTCCTTCTTGCCCGTGAGCTCCAGCACCAGCGAGTGCACGCGCAGCTCGAGGCGCTCGACGTCCGGCGCCCGCACGCCGCGCTCGCGCAGCTGCACGCAGGCATCGATGCTCGGATGAATCACGATGCCGCAGGCAAAGGGCTTGTAGCTGTTGAACGAGATCTCGAAGCGCTCCCCCAGTTCGTCGGTGGCTTCGTTCCACGCCGTCTTGGTGGACACCACCTGCGCCCAGCCGCGGGGCGCCTCCAGCGCCCGCGGGCTGGCCGTGAAGCCTTTCGACGCGAGCAGGGCGGAGGTCAGTCCGGCGCGCGCTGCACCGCCTGGATGGAAGGGCTTGGTCATGGTGCCGAACTGTTCGCGCAGGCCGATCGGCTGCGAGGCGGCGATGCCCAGCGCCATCTGCGTCTGCTGCGCATCGAGTTTCAGCAGCCGCGCGCATCCCGCTGCGGCACCGAACATGCCGGTCGTGCCGGTGATGTGCCAGCCGCGGTCGTAGTGCTCCGGGTACACCAGGTTGCCCAGGCGGCAGGCGACGTCGATGCCGACCACCAGCGCGTCGACGACCTCGCGGCCGCTCATGCCCTTGTGCTCGGCGAGCGCCAGCAGCGCGGACGCCACCGGCCCCGCGGGATGGATGATCGTCTTCAGGTGCGTGTCGTCGAAGTCGAAGGTGTGCGAGGTGATGCCGTTGACCAGCGCGGCGCTCGCCATGTCCACGCGCTCGCTGCGACCGAGCACGGTGGCCTGCGGCGCCGGCTGCAGTTCGGCCATCGCGGCCAGCGCCGCATCGGCGGCCTCGTGGCGCGCCGCGCCCACCGCGCAACCGAGCCAATTGAGGAAGGTGCGATGCGCCTCGTGGTCCACCGCATCGCTCCAACCCCGCGAGGGGTGCGACGCGACGTACTCGGCAAGAATCCTGGTGATGGCCGGTGCGTTGTGTTCGGCGGCGACCTGTGTGTTGCGGGCCATGGGTTCTCGAGGTTCAGGAATCGATCTTCAGGTTCTGGGCCTTGACCAGCTGCGTCCAGCGCGCGATGTCCTGCTGGTAGTAGGTGCCGAAGGCCTCCGCCGTCATCGGCATCGGCTCCACCGCTTCGGCCGACAGCTTCTCGCGCATGTCGGGCGCGGCGAGCACCTGGTTGAGGGTGGTGTTCAGCTTCGCCACCACGTCCCGGGGCATGTTGGCCGGGCCGACCACGCCGTACCACTGCATCGCGTCGAAGTTCTTCAGCCCCAGTTCTTCCAGCGTCGGCACGTCGCGGATCTGCTCCGCGCGCCGCGTGCCGGTGAGCGCGATAGGCCGCAGGCGACCGGACCGGATGTGCTGCAGCGCCGCCGCGAGGCCGGGGAACATGGCCTGCGTCTGGCCACCGATCACGTCTGTGATGGCCGGTGCGATGCCGCGATAGGGGATGTGCACCATCGGCACCTTCAGCTGCTGCTTGAGCAGCTCCATGGTCAGGTGCGTCAGCGAGCCGGGACCGGCGGAGCCGTAGCTCACCTTGCCCTTGTTCGCATTGAGCCAGGCGACCAGCTCGGGGAAGTTGCGCACCGGCAGGTTCGCGTCCACCACCAGCACGTTGGGCGTCGCACCGATCATGCCGATGGGGGTGAACTCCTTGACCGCGTCGTAGGGCAGCTTGCGGGTCGCGGGACTGGTGCCGTGCGTGGCCACGTAGCCTTGCATCAGCGTATAGCCGTCCGGTGCGGAGCGGGCCGTCGCCTGTGACGCCACCACGCCGCCACCGCCGCTCTGGTTTTCGACGACGAAGCTGGTGTTGAGGATCCTGGCCCACCGGTCGGTGACGGTGCGGCCGACCAGGTCGCTGCCGCCGCCGGCGGCCACCGGCACGATGTAGCGGATCGGCTTCTCGGGGAAAGTGGCTTGTGCCTGGGCAGCCCACGGGGCCAGCAGGGCGGCCCCAGCCGCCTGGAGCAAGGTGCGTCTTCTCACATCGGCCTCAGAGCGAGAAGATCTTGCCCGGGTTCATGATGTTCTTGGGATCGAGCGCGCGCTTGATCGTGCGCATCATGTCCACCGCGCCCGCGCCGGCTTCGTCCAGCAGGAAGCCCATCTTGTGCAGGCCCACGCCGTGCTCGCCGCTGCAGGTGCCGCCCAGGCTGAGCGTTCGCGCCACCAGCTTGTGGTTCAGCTCCTCGGCCACTTCACGTTCCTTCGGATCGTTGGGATCCAGCAGGTAGCCGAAGTGGAAGTTGCCGTCACCGACGTGGCCGACCAGGAAGTAGGGGATGCCGCTGGCATCGGCCTCGGCCACCGACTCCAGCAGGGCGTCGGCCAGCCGCGAGATCGGCACGCAGGTGTCCGTGGAGATGGCGCGGCAGCCCGGGCGCGACTGCACCGCGGCGAAGTAGGCGTTGTGCCGCGCGGTCCAGAGCCGCGTGCGCTCTTCGGGCGTCTCCGCCCATTCGAAGGCCTTGCCACCGAACTCGGAGGCGATCTCCTGCACGGTCTCCGCCTGCTCCTTCACGCCCGAGGGCGAGCCGTGGAATTCCATCAGCAGCATCGGCTCTTCGCGCAGGCTCAGCTTGCTGTGCGCATTGACCATGCGCACGGAGTTCACGTCGATCAGCTCGACGCGCGCGATCGGCACGCCCAGCTGGATCGTCTGGATCGTCGTGCGCACCGCGGCCTCGATGCTCGGGAAGGAGCAGATGGCGGCTGAAATCGCTTCGGGGATGGGGTACAGGCGCAGCGTCACCTCGGTGATCACGCCCAGCGTGCCTTCGCTGCCGACGAACAGGCGCGTGAGGTCGTAGCCGGCCGAGGACTTCTTGGCGCGCGTGCCGGTGCGGATGACTTCGCCGCTGGCCGTCACCACCTCGAGGGCCAGCACGTTCTCGCGCATCGTTCCGTAGCGCACGGCGTTGGTGCCGGAAGCACGGGTGGCGCTCATGCCGCCCAGGGACGCGTCGGCCCCGGGATCGATCGGGAAGAACAGGCCCGTGGACTTGATCTCGTCGTTCAGCTGCTTGCGCGTGACGCCCGGCTGCACGGTCACCGTGAGGTCCTCGGCGTTCACGGCCAGCACCTTGTTCATGCGGGCCACGTCGATGCTGACGCCGCCCTGCACGGCGAGCAGGTGGCCTTCGAGCGAGGAGCCGACGCCGAAGGGGATGACGGGCGTGTCGTAGTGGGCGGCAAGGTGCACCGCATCGGCCACGTCCTGCGTGCTTTCCGCGAACACCACGGCCGCGGGGGGCGGCGCCTGGAAGGAAGACTCGTCGCGCCCGTGCTGCTCGCGCACCGACAGCGCGGTGGAGCAGCGGTCGCCGAAGCGCTGCTTGAGCGCTTCGATCAGGGCGGCGGGTACGTCGCGCTGCTGGACGTCAGGGACCAGGTGGGCGAACTGGGCGGGTGCGTTCATGGAGGACTCCGGGAGCAGTTCCCAGTGTAGTGCTCCCGTCCGGTCCCCCGCCTCGGTAGGGACCCGGTCGCTCAGCGCAGCGAGTCGTCGTACTCGAAGCGGGTGATGCGCCCGTCGAAGTTGCGGTCCATCTCCTCGAAGGTCATGGACCGGATGCTCAGCCGGTTGAACTCGGCGCGCGTCAGGTCGCCGTCGAGGTTGGCATCCGCGAAGATGAAGGAGCGCGCCACGTCGACGGCGCTGAAGCCGCCGGCGCCGCCCACCGTCTGTCCGGGGCCGCGGACGGTCGCGCCGGCGCCCAGCACCGCGGTCGCGGCGCCAGCGTTGATGTTCTGGTTCGCGTTCAGGCTGTCGGGCGAGACCAGCTCCGGGCCGGAGAAGACGCTGGAGCCGGTGGTCGCTGCGCCGAAGGTGGCGGTCGTGCCGGTCGCGGCGGAGGTCCCGGTGATGGTCAGCGGCGACGTGGTTGCGGCTACGGGGTCGGAGGAAACGCGCGCGCCGCTGCCGGAGGTCAGGCCGGCGGGGAACACCGGGCGCAGGCCGGCAGGTGCCGGCGCGGCTTGCGTCGACCGCGCCGCAGCGGATGGCGCGGGGTTGGGCACGGCCTGCAGCTTGCGCACCTGGGCCTGGGCGTGGACGGCAGTCACGGTGGCGGCGGCGCACAGGCCGGCGGCAAAAAGGCGGATAGCGGCATGCATCGAAAGACTCCTTGGCATCGTTTGCCGCCGAGGCGCAGGCGGCCTGATTCCATGCTGGACCCCTCCTGCGATACGGCACAGCCGAGTGCGGCCAAAGCTGGTGTAGGACCGGTTCAGCGCATCCCGCACAATGGGGCCAAGGAGAACCACATGGGCAAGCGGCTGACCCAGATCGCCACGCGCACGGGCGACGACGGCACCACGGGGCTGGG
>DATAGN010000141.1:0-4253 GCA_036263715.1 Ramlibacter sp. | reverse complement strand
CTTCGAAGCGCGGCGAATACACCCAGATCTCGTACAGCGGCCGCGGCTCCGGCAGCCCCGGCACCTTGGAGGAATCGAGCTTGAAGCTGAGGAAAGGCCGCCGCGGCCCCGGCGCGCCGCTCGCACCCGCTCCGGTGCGCCAGAAGTTCGTGCGCAAGGTCGCCTGCACCAGCGCCAGCATCTGCCGCAGCACGCGGTCCTCCGACAGGTTGCTCACCTTGTCGAGCGCCTGGTTCAGCGCGTTGACCTGCGATGCTGCCGCGGTCACGTCGTGCGACTGCGGATCGAAGCGCAGGCGGAACAGCGACACCAGCATGCGCGCGATGCGCGGATGCGCGGCCAGCGTCGCAGCGATGGTCGCCTGCGACTGGGCAAAGCCGATCTGCTTGAGGTACTTGGCATAGGCGCGCAACACCACCACGTCCTCGGCGGCGAGCCCCGCCAGCAGCACCAGCCGGTTGAATTCGTCGTTCTCCACCTCCCCGCGGAACACGCGCGCGAAGGCATCCTCGAACAGGCGCGCCAGCGCCTGCGGCTCGATCTCGGCGTTGGGCTGCGCCTCCAGCGCGAAGTCGTGCAGGTACACCGGCGCCGCTGCGGCACCGTCGATGCGGTGGTTGTCCTCCGCCAGCACGCGCAAGCCCATGTGCTCCAGCATCGGCAGGCTGTCCGACAGCACCACGGGTGCACCCAGGCGGTACAGCTTCAGGCCCAGCCGCCCTTCGGGAGCGCCGAGCGGCCAGTACAGCGCCAGTGCCAGCGGCGCCTCGGGGGCCAGGCCCTGCATCTTGCGGATGTCGTGCACGGCGCTGCGTGCCGGCACGTGCTCGCGGTACGCCACCGGAAAGGTCGAGCCCCAGCGCCGCTCCAGCGCCAGGCCCGCGGCTTCGCCTTCGGCGTCGACCAGCGCGTCGCGCAGTTCGTCCTCCCAGCGCCGCGCCACCGCGGCCAGCCGGCGCTCGAGGTCCTTGCGGTCGAACGCCGGCATCGGGTTCGGCGCGATCCGGACGGTGAAGTGGATGCGGGCCAGCTGGGTGCCTGACAACAGCACGTCGAAGTCGATGTGGCTGCCACCCAGTGCCTGCAGCAGGATGCGCTGGAACTTCAGCCGCAGCTGTGTCGAGAAGGTTTCGCGCGGCACGAACAGCAGGCACGACACGAAGCGGTCGTACGGGTCCTTCCACGTGAACAGGCGCAGCCGGTGCCGCTCGCCGAGCGCCAGGATGCCCATGGCGGTGTCGAACAGCTGGTCCTGCTCGATCTGGAACAGGTCGTCGCGGGGGAAGGTCTCCAGCGTGTGTTCCAGCGCCTTGGCCGAGTGCCCCGCGGGCGCGAAGCCGGCGCGCTGCGCGACCGCGGCGATCTTGCGCCGCAGCAGCGGGGTCTCCGACACGCGCCCCGCGTAAGCGCTCGAGGTGAACAGGCCGATGAAGCGATGCTCGCCGATGACGTTGCCGCCGGCATCGAGGCGCTTGACGCCCACGTAGTCCGTGTAGCCGTCCCGGTGCACGGTGGAACGCGTGTTCGCCTTGGTGACGATCAGCACGGGCGAGGGCGCGCGCGCCTGCTCGCGTGCGGCGGCCGGCAGGGCCGCGAAGCTGGCCGACGCCGTCGGGTCGTGCGACTCGCGCAGCAGGCCGAGGCCGGTACCGTCGACGATCTTCAGTGACAGCCCGCCCTCCTGTTCCACCAGGTCGTGCTGGCGGTAGCCAAGCAGGGTGAAGTGGTCCGCGGCCAGCCACTGCAGGAAGGCGCGCGCCTCGGACGCCTCCTCGGCCGGCACGCCGGTGGAACCCTGCTCCAGCTCCCTGCCGGCATCGTGCAGGCGGGCGACCATCGCCTTCCAGTCCGTGACCGCGGCGCGCACGTCGGCCAGCACCCGCTCGATGCCTCGGCACAAGGCGGTGCGCTGCTCGGCATCGACCATCCGGTCGACCTCGATGTACATCCACGATTCCCGCGGCAGGTCGGGCGCTTCGCGGCGCGTTGCAATGGACTGCAACACTCCCTGGGGGTCCCGCTGCACCGCGTACACCGGATGCACGACGAGGTGCAGCGACAGGCCCTGCCGGGTGATCTCCAGCGACACCGAGTCGACCAGGAACGGCATGTCGTCGTTCACGACCTGCACCACGGTATGGCGCGAGCCCCAGCCGTCCTCGCCCGGCGAGGGGCTGAAGACGCGCACGCGCGGCACTCCGGGAGAGCGCTGGGTGCCGAACTGGCGGTGCGACAGCAGGGCGCCCAGCAGGTCCTCGGGCGTGCGTTCCTCCAAGTCGTCCAGGTCGACCTGGCGGAAGTATTCGCGGGTGAAGCCCTCCAGCGCGCCGGCCTGCGCCGGCACCCGGGCGGCGGCGAGGGCCAGCACCGCGGCGATGCGCTCCTCGCGCCGGGCTTCGTGGGTGGCAGCCATGTTGTTCGTTTCTCCTGGGCAGACGCACTGTACGAGCGGCGGCGTCCGCGCGCCAATGCCCTTTGGCCACCAGCCTATGCGGTTCCGGCATGTGCAGGGGGCCACCGGTGGACCGACGATGGGGTGCCGGGGGGTACCATCGGCTGCGACGCTACGCAGATCCTCGTACTAGGGTTTACCCGGTCACGGTCTACAATCGCAACCCTTTTCACCGCACCCCTTCCAAGAACGAGCGGCGCCTGCCGTACGGCGCCCAGGAGACCGGATCCCATGTCCATGCCCCCCGCCAGCCAAGACAAGCGCGCGGAACTGCGCCAGGCCGCGCTCGAATACCACGAGTTCCCGACGCCCGGAAAGATCGCGATCGCGGCGACCAAGCAGTTGATCAACCAGCACGATCTCGCCCTGGCTTATTCGCCTGGCGTGGCCTCGCCCTGCGAGGAAATCGTCAAGGACCCCACCGCCGCCTTCCGCTATACCGCGCGCGGCAACCTGGTGGCCGTCATCACCAACGGCACGGCGGTGCTGGGGCTGGGCGACATCGGACCGTTGGCGGCGAAACCGGTGATGGAGGGCAAGGGCGTCCTGTTCAAGAAGTTCGCCGGCATCGACGTCTTCGACATCGAGATCGCCGAGAAGGAGAACCTCGACAAGCTGGTCGACGTGATCGCCGCGCTGGAGCCCACCTTCGGCGGCATCAACCTGGAGGACATCAAGGCCCCGGACTGCTTCTACGTCGAGCGCAAGCTGCGCGAGCGCATGAAGATCCCGGTCTTCCACGACGACCAGCACGGCACGGCCATCACGGTTGCCGCGGCGATCCTCAACGGCCTGAAGGTGGTCGGCAAGGAACTGAAGGACATCAAGCTGGTGACCTCCGGCGCCGGCGCCGCCGCGCTCGCCTGCCTGGGCCTGCTGGTGAAGCTGGGCGTGCCGCGCAGGAACATCTTCGTGACGGACCTCGCCGGCGTCGTGTACCAGGGCCGCAAGGAGCTGATGGACGAGGACAAGATCCAGTTCGCCCAGGACACCTCGGCCCGCACGCTCACCGAAGTGATCAACGACGCCGACGTGTTCCTCGGCCTCTCCGCGGGCGGCGTGCTGAAGCCGGACATGGTGAAGATGATGGCGGCCCATCCGCTGATCCTGGCGCTGGCGAACCCCAATCCCGAGATCAATCCCGACGAAGCGAAGGCGGCCCGCCCGGACTGCATCATCGCCACGGGCCGCACCGACTATCCCAACCAGGTGAACAACGTCCTGGTCTTCCCCTACATCTTCCGCGGCGCGCTGGACTCCGGCGCCACCACGATCACGGCGGAAATGGAAGTGGCTGCGGTGTATGCGCTGGCCGAACTGGCGCAGGCCGAGCAGAGCGAAGTGGTCGCCGCCGCCTATGCCGGCCAGCAGCTGTCCTTCGGCCCCGAGTACCTGATCCCGAAGCCGTTCGACCCGCGCCTGATGATCAAGATTGCGCCGGCGGTGGCGAAGGCCGCCGAGGAGAGCGGCGTCGCGCTGCGCCCGATCAAGGACATGGACGCGTACCGCGACCAGCTGCAAAGCTTCGTCTACGCGTCGGGCACCACGATGAAGCCGATCTTCACGGCCGCCAAGACGGCCGCCAGGAAGCGGGTGGTCTTCTGCGAGGGCGAGGAAGAGCGCGTGCTGCGCGCCATCCAGATCGTGGTGGACGAGAACGTGGCGCGGCCGACCATCATCGGCCGGCCGAAAGTGATCGCCCAGCGCGTCGACAAGTTCGGCCTGCGCCTGCAGGAAGGGCGCGACTACGACGTGGTCAACGTCGAACAGGACGACCGCTACCGCGACTTCTGGCAGACCT
>DATAGN010000140.1:0-2587 GCA_036263715.1 Ramlibacter sp. | reverse complement strand
CACCGGCCACCGTCTTCGAACACGGCGCGGGCGCTCCACGCGAGGCGCTCAACCGGCCCGGACCTCACGTGCATCCGATACGGGCTGTGCTGCCGCTGATCACTGACCGCTGACCGCTGACCGCTGCGCACAACAGGCGCGCAGCGCCTGGGGCGACGCGCGAGTGGCGCACTGGATCCTGCGTACGGCGGGGCTGCCGAAAGCATCAGCGCTTGAACTTCCCGTCGCTGCCCACGATGGACAGGTCGGCGAAGTCGAGGCCGGTGCGGTCCTCGGGGCCGTAGCTGATTTCCAGCCCGCCGATGTCGAAGTTGCGCAGGTTCTCCAGCGCCGTCACCAGCTTCTGGCGCGTGGGCTGCGGCCCGGCGCGGCGCAGGCCTTCGACCAGCACCTTCGCGGCCGCATAGCCTTCCAGCATGGCCGGCGTCAGTTCCAGGTTCTTCTGCTTCGCCAGCGCCGTCGCTTCCTTGACGAAGCTGTAGGCATAGGAGCGCTCGTAGGGGAACACCTGCGTGACGATCACGCCGCGCGCCGCATCGCCCAGGCTCTTGATGAAGCCGCTGGACGCATTGTTCGACAGCGTCACCACCTGGGCCGCCGACTTCGCCTCGCGCAGGGCCTTCACGCCGTCGGCCACCGCGTTGCCCGACGCCACCCAGACGACCGCCTGCGCTTCCTTGCCGGTGATGGCCGGGATGATGGCCTTGTAGTCGGGTTTCTGGCGGTCGGCCTTGATCACCGTCACCGGCTCGAAGCCGGCCTTCTGGAAGCCCTTGCGCGCGCCCTCCAGGCCGTCGGCGCCGAACGAGTCGTCCGCGTACACCACGGCGATGCGGCTCATGCCCAGCGTGTGCAGGTGCGAGACCGCCTTTTCGGCCTCGCGCTGGTAGGTGGCGCGCACGTTAAACACGAACTTCCTGGCAGGCGCATGCAGCACCATCGCGCCGGTGGAGGGCCCCACCAGCGGCACGCCGTGCTGCTCCAGCAGCGGCAGCACCGCCTCGCTGTGCGGCGTGCCCCGCACCAGGAACAGGGCCGTGACGTTCTTTTCCTCGATGAGGACCTTGGCGTTCGCGGCGGCCAGCTTCGGATCGAACTTGTCGTCCATCGACACCAGCTCGATCTTCTGCCCGTTCACCCCGCCCTTGGCGTTGATGCTGTCGAGCCACAGCCGGGCGCCTTCGGTGGTCTCCTTGACCCCGGACGCGACGATGCCGGTGATGCCGGCGGTCTGGCCGATGACGATCTGGGGGAAGGCGCACAGCGGCGCCAGCGCGGCGAACGCCGCGACGACGAATTTCCTCATGGGGGCTCCAACGACGACTGTTTGTGGCGACGAATGTAGCGCCAGCTCGGCCGTGGCTCCACGGGGTCGAACCCCGAAACCAGAAGAATTACACGCGTGTGAGCAATCGCTCCGGCAGCAGTTGCTGGAAGGAGGGCACCAGGCCGTTGACGCGCTGGGCGGCCTGCGCCTGGCAGTGCTGCCTGGAGATCACCTGGAACAGCGCGTCACGCAGCAACCAGAGTTCCTGCGCGCATTCCGCGGTGTGCACGCGCCAGCGCAGGCGGTCGCATTCGAAGCCCTCGCAGTCGTCCAGCGCGGACAGGAGCTCGCGGCGCACCGCCTCCACGCCGGCGGCCGTGGGGCGGAACTGCCACTCGAGGGGGCTGCCGTGCAGCCGGTTCATCCATGCAGCCATTGCGACCCGTCGGGGAGCGGGAGGAAGTCACACCTTAGGTTCCGCGGTCGAGCTGGATGTAGGACAAAGCCGATGCACGTCGTAAGACAGGGGCATGCTGCCGCCCGCCGGCAGGGTCGGGACCCCCTCCCTAGAATGTCGGGCCGCGTTCCAGGAAGGCTTCCTTTTCATGTCCCAGGGCTCGATCCGCATCCGCGGCGCCAGACAGCACAACCTCAAGAACCTCGACGTCGACCTGCACACGGGACAACTGACCGTGGTGACCGGCCCCAGCGGGTCCGGCAAGTCCAGCCTCGTGTTCGACACGCTCTATGCCGAGGGGCAACGGCGCTACGTCGAGACCTTCTCGGCCTATGCGCGCCAGTTCCTGGAGCGCATGGACAAGCCGGCGGTGGACCGGGTCGAAGGCGTGCCGCCGGCGATCGCCATCGACCAGACCAACCCGGTGCGTTCCTCGCGCTCCACGGTCGGCACGATGACGGAGCTGAACGACCACCTGAAGCTGCTGTACGCGCGCGCGGCGCAGCTGTTCGACCGGCACACGGCGCTGCAGGTGCGGCACGACTCGCCCGAGACGATCTACGAGCAGCTGATGGAGCGCACGCGTGCCGGCGACCCTCGCCTGGTCGTCACCTTCCCCGTCGAACTGCCCGTCAGCACCACGGCGGAGGAACAGGAGCAGTGGCTGGCTGCCAGCGGCTTCACGCGGGTGCAGGCGGAACGCGAGGTTTCCACCGTCACCGGCCCGCGCAAGGTGCTCGACGTCGTGGCCGACCGGTTCCGCGTCCAGGGCGTGGAGAAGGCGCGGGCGATCGAGGCGATCGAGGTGGCGTTGAAGCGCGGCTCCGGCCGCCTTTCGGTGTACGCGGGTGATGAAGAGGCGA
>DATAGN010000139.1:0-2644 GCA_036263715.1 Ramlibacter sp. | reverse complement strand
CGCGGCTGCAGCGGCTACGGCATCGAGATCGCCGACGCCAACGTGCTGGCGTGCGTGAAGCGCGGCGTCAACGTGATCCAGCTCAACCTGGACCAGGGCCTGTCGATCTTCGACGACGACACCTTCGACGTCGTGCTGCAGATCGACACGCTGCAGCACCTGCGCAATGCCGAGACCATGCTGCGCGAGACGGCACGCGTGGGCAAGCTGGGGATCGTCGCCTTTCCCAACTTCGCGCACTGGCCCAACCGGCTGTCGATCTTCCGCGGCCGCATGCCCGTGACCAAGCGGCTGCCCTACCAGTGGTACGACACGCCGAACATCCGCGTGGGAACGTTCAAGGACTTCGAGGTGCTGGCCACCAAGAACCGCCTGACCATCCTGGATGCGTTCGGCCTGCAGGACGGCGAGGAGCGCCGCTTCCTGCCCAATCTCACCGCGAGCACCGCGGTCTTCAAATTCGAACGAGGTTGATCTAAGATGGCGGCACCGGGAAGACAGCCTCCCGGTCCGACTCGGAAAGACGGTGTCCCGTCCAAGCGCTGGCAACTTCGTCATGGAGTGAACCACCGTGGACACCGCCCTGCCTTCCCTTTCCCCGCAAGAACTGCAACGCCTCCTCGGCCGGCCTGACGCGCCGCTGCTGCTGGACGTGCGCAAGCCCGAGCGCTTCGCCGAAAGCCCGCACCTCATCGCCGGCGCCGTGTACTGCGCGCCGCAGGACGTCGCTGCCTTCGCCCGCTCGCAGCCGCCGGGCGCCATCGTCACCTACTGCGTCTACGGGCATTACGTGAGCCAGGACGCCGCGCGCACGCTGCGCGATGCGGGCTGGGAGGCGAGCTACCTGCAAGGCGGCATCGAGGGCGGCGAGCCCGGCGAGGACGGCTTTGCCGACATCGCCCGCTGGAGCGAGGCGCCGCCGCTGCGCCTGCGCAAGCGCCCCGAGCTCGGCGTCACCGGTGAGCGGCCTTCGCGCTGGATCACGCGCGAGCGGCCCAAGATCGACCGCATCGCCTGCCCGTGGCTGATCCGCCGCTTCATCGATCCGCGGGCGCAGTTCTTCTACGTGCCGGCGGGCGAGGTGCTGGCGCGGGCCGCGCAGCTGGAGGCCGTGCCCTTCGACATCGAAGGTGCCGCGATCACGCACCGCTGGGAGCGCTGCAGCTTCGATGCGCTGCTGGAGGACTTCGAATTGCGCGACCCCGCGCTGGACCGCCTGGCCACCATCGTGCGCGGCGCCGATACCGACCGGCTGGGACTCGCGCCCCAATGCGCCGGGCTGCTCGCGGTGTCGCTGGGGCTGTCGCGCCTGCATGCCGACGATGACCAGGCCATGCTGCGCGCGGGGCTCACGGTCTACGATGCGCTCTACGCCTGGTGCCGCGAGGCGCAGGGTGAAACCCACTCCTGGAAAGTCCACGTCGCATGAGCGCAGTTCCTGCCGCCGCATCGATGGCGCCGCCGCAGCACGTCACCTTCACCGAGGCCCTGCTGTTCTGGCTCAAGCTGGGCTTCATCAGCTTCGGCGGGCCGGCGGGGCAGATCGCGATCATGCACCGCGAGCTGGTGGAGCAAAAGCGCTGGATCTCCGAGCGCCGCTTCCTGCATGCGCTGAACTACTGCATGCTGCTGCCCGGGCCCGAGGCGCAGCAGCTGGCCACCTACATCGGCTGGCTGATGCACCGCACCTTGGGCGGCATCGTCGCCGGCGGCCTGTTCGTGCTGCCGTCGCTGCTGATCCTGGTCGGCCTGAGCTGGGTCTACGTCGCCTTCGGCCACGTGAACTGGGTGGCCGGCCTGTTCTACGGCATCAAGCCCGCGGTCGCGGCCATCGTGCTGCATGCGGTGTGGCGCATCGGCTCGCGCACGCTCAAGTCGCCACGCAAGGTGCCTATCCTCTGGGCCATCTCGCTCGCCAGCTTCGTGGCGCTGGCGTGGCTGGACGTGCCGTTCCCGCTGGTGGTCGGCGTGGCCGCCCTCATCGGCTGGATCGGCGCCCGCTTTGCGCCGGAGCAGTTCGCCGTCGGTGGCGGCCATGCCGCGGGCGACCAGCGCTGGGGGCCGGCGGTGATCGACGACCATACGCCGACACCGCCGCACGCGCTGTTCCGCAAATCGCGTCTCGCTGCCGTCGTTGCGGTCGGCGCTGCCTTGTGGCTGCTGCCGATGGCGGCGCTGGTCGCCACGCAAGGCATCGACGGCACGCTGGCGCACATGGGCTGGTTCTTCACCAAGGCGGCCTTGCTCACCTTCGGCGGCGCCTACGCCGTGCTGCCCTACGTCTACCAGGGCGCGGTGGAGCACTACCAGTGGGTCACCGGTCCGCAGATGATCGACGGGCTGGCCCTGGGCGAGACCACGCCGGGTCCGCTGATCATGGTGGTGGCCTTCGTCGGCTTCGTGGGCGGCTGGACGCGGCAGGTGCTGGGGCCGGACGCGCTCTTCCTGGGTGGCGCACTGGCGGCGGCCGTGGTCACCTGGTTCACCTTCCTGCCGTCCTTCCTCTTCATCCTGGCGGGTGGGCCGCTGGTGGAATCCACGCACGGCAAGCTGGGCTTCACCGCACCGCTGACGGCCATCACCGCGGCCGTCGTCGGCGTGATCGCATCGCTGGCGCTGTTCTTCCTGGCGCACATCGCGCGCG
>DATAGN010000138.1:0-10848 GCA_036263715.1 Ramlibacter sp. | reverse complement strand
CCCACCCCGCCAGCGCCACGCAGGCGAGCAGGGTCAGGAAGATGCGTTTGAGGAAGTTCATGGTGGCCTCGCCTGGCTCAGTCACCGCAGCCACCGGGATGGTGTTACGTGTGCAACGGATCGTGCCGCAGCGGAACCTCGCGCGCGACGGTGCAAGTCGACAGTGCGAGTAGGACGGCCCTCACTGCTGCGCGCGAACTGCGGCTGGGGCAGCACCCGCGGGCCGCGAGCCTGCACCCGCTTACGTGTGGCGCAGGCGGTCGTCGAGCTCGGCCGCCCGGTAATTGGTCAGTGCCACCACTGCGAGCAAGCCGACGCCCGCGGCGACGAAGAAGTTGCGCGACGCCGTGTGCTCGGCAAAACCCATCAGCCAAGGCAGGAAGATCCAGCTGATGGCCATCACGCTCTCGATGACGCCATGCACCGGAAAAGGAATCAGCTTGAGCAGCCCGAGCGGGTAGCGCGTGACGAGCGACGCGATGATGTAGACGGCACCGATTGCGTAAGAGGCCGCGGCGGCGGGCGGCGGGAAGTCGAGCATGCGTGGCAGCACGAGGAACAGCAAGGCAAGCCCGTAATCCAGGGCGCCGTGAATCGTGGGGCTGAGGACTTTCATGGGGTCTCCCGGGTAGGTAAACGGCAATCGCGAGGCTTGCTTTCATTGACGCGCTTTTGGCGCCAAGGCCACCGTCGGAGCGGCCCCGCAAGCGGCGTCGGAGGCGTCCTTCGTCGAGTTCGCGCTCCGCGCACGGTCGCGCAAGGGCCAGCGTACAGCGCAGGGTACTGATGGTGTGCAGCAGCCAAGTCCCTTGTTCTCAGCGCCTCTTGTGGGTGACATAGTCAATCAGCGCCCGTAGCTTCGTCGATAGATGTTGCCGGTTGGGGTAGTAGAGGTAGAACCCCGGATATGTGGGCGAAAACTGAGCCAAGACCTTCTTTAGCCGCTTGGCCCGCACGTGCGGCATGGCGAGTTCCTCGAACATGTAGGCGAGGCCGATGCCTTCGAGGGCCGCGTCGAGACCGAACGTTGTGTCGCTGGTGATCAGGTTCCCTTGCACCTCGTATTCGATAAGGCGGTCATTCACCCGAAACTCCCAGCGGTGAATACGCCCAGTGGCAGCGAAGCGAAAGCGAACGCAGTTGTGGCGCAATAGATCGTCGGGATGGCGTGGCGCTGGAACTCGGCTAAGGTACTCAGGCGACGCGAAAATGCCCATCTTGAGAGGACCCGTCAGGGGCACAGCAACCATGTCCTGCTGCACGCTCTCGCCAAGTCGCACGCCAGCATCGAATGCCTTCTCGACGATGTCAACGAAGCCCTCGTCGTTGGTGAGCTCGACCTTCAGGTCCGGGTGTTCTTGAAGGAAGCTCGCCAACATCGGCTGGAGCGCCATCGTGACCGACACGCGGGCGGCATTGATCTTTAAGGTGCCAGATGGCCGTCCCTGGAGCGCGCTCATGTCTTCACCCGCAGCGATCACCTGCTCCACCGCTGGGCCAATGCGCGCCAAGTAGGCTTCCCCCGCCTCGGTCAGGCTCACGCTGCGAGTGGTCCGGTTCAGCAATCGTGCTCCCAAACGCGCCTCCAGCTGCCGGATGGCTTGGCTGAGCGCCGAAGGGGATACGTCAAGCTCCGCAGCCGCAGCGGTGAACCCCCTGTGCTGCGCCACCTTCCAAAAGGCCAAGAGGCCGTCGAGCTGATTGAGCTTCATTCGGCCCAGCATACTTTGAAGCGAGGCTTCACAAGGCATGAAGCATTACCCGCTTTTTCTGCGCCCTGAGGCCCCCTAAAGTGCACGCATTCCACGGTGAATGCCGTGCCCACCTCGAAAGACTCCACATGAACGACGAACTCTCCACGAACACCCCTGCGCAGCTGAATCGGCGGAATCTCGCCACCGGACTCGGCCTCGGTGCAGCGTCGCTTCTCTTGCCAATCGGCACGCAAGCGCAGCCTGCACGCGTCTCACGCAATCGCGCAGTCCTCGACCGCTACTACACCGCCCTGCAGCAGAAGAATCAGGAGGGGCTTCGCAAGGCAATCGAAGAGGGTTTCACACCCGACGCGGTTCTGCGAATCTCTGATTCGCTGCCCTACGGGGGCACCCACGCCGGCCGAAACGTGATTCTCACGATGCTCATGGGGTTCCTCACGACGACCCAGCCGATCATCCGGCCTGAACAAATCAAGATCGAACGGGTCGTCGAAGAAGGCGACTACATCGTCGCCAAAGCAGTGTTCCCTTGGTTGGCACCCGGCGCACGCGACCCGATCCCAATGTCGGCTTTCGAGATGTTCACGTTCCGAGATGGGCGAATCACCGAGATGGTGGTGAGCTACTGGGATACCGCCGCGTGCCTTGCTGCGATGAAGGCGGCCGAACCGAAACCTTAGCTTGATGCGAACTGCAGTGTGGAGCGAGCGGACCAGTGGCGTAATAAGTTCAAGCGTGCTGCCCGCGAGCTGCTCTGTAATCGCCATGATCGCGAGCCCGGTCGGCGCACGGCAGTGCGCTGCTTTAGCGGCTCCCAAGGCATCGAGCCCCAGGAGACGATCGTCACATCCGCTGGACGGTAGTGCGGCCGCGTGGCCGCAAGGAGAGCCTCAAAGCCATAAAAAAGAAGCCATCCATGCGGCGCTCAGCAAACGAGGTGAATTTCGGGCTATGACCGTAGTGGTGGAGCCGCGAGCTATCCCGACTGAAAGCTTAGACGCCGTCGGCCCCGTTTGTGCTGATTTTGTACAGGTACGTAGGCTGCAGCAGCGTGGTCCCAAGCGTTTCAAGCGCCGCCGAAGCGTGCCTGCAGGTGCTCAGCAGCGTCTGGGATAATGAAGGCAAGCCCCTTCATCACCGTTGTCCGAACCATGCCGACGACCCTCAAAGCAGCCGACCTGATCGAATCGATCGCGGCCGCGCTGCAGTACATCAGCTATTACCACCCTACCGACTACATCGCCCACCTCGCCCGGGCCTACGAGCGCGAGCAGAGCCCGGCGGCCAAGGACGCGATCGCCCAGATCCTGACCAACAGCAAGATGAGCGCCACGGGCCAGCGCCCGATCTGCCAGGACACCGGCATCGTCAACGTGTTCCTCAAGATCGGCATGAACGTGCGCCTCGAGGGCTTCACGGGCAGCCTGGAGGATGCGGTGAACGAGGGCGTGCGCCGGGCCTACACGCATCCGGACAACACGCTGCGCGCCTCGGTGGTGGCCGACCCGCACTTCGAGCGCAAGAACACCAACGACAACGCCCCTGCCGTCGTGACGGTGGAACTGGTGGCGGGCGACCAGGTCGACGTGACCGTCGCAGCCAAGGGCGGCGGCAGCGAGAACAAGAGCAAGATGATGATGCTCAACCCGAGCGACTCCATCGTCGACTGGGTGCTCAAGACCGTGCCGACGATGGGCGCGGGCTGGTGCCCGCCCGGCATGCTGGGCATCGGCATCGGCGGCACCGCTGAAAAGGCGGTGCTGCTGGCCAAGGAATCGCTGATGGAAGACCTGGACATGTACGAGCTGCAGGCGAAGTCCGCGCGCGGCGAGAAGCTGTCCAGGGTGGAAGAGATGCGCCTGGAGCTGTACGAGAAGGTCAACGCACTGGGCATCGGCGCGCAGGGCCTCGGCGGCCTGACCACCGTGCTGGACATCAAGATCAAGATGTTCCCCTGCCACGCCGCGGGCAAGCCGGTGGCGATGATTCCGAACTGCGCCGCGACGCGCCACGCGCACTTTGTCATGGACGGCTCGGGTCCCGTCTACATGGATCCGCCGAGCCTCGACCTGTGGCCGAAGATCGACTGGGCGCCGAACACGCAACAGAGCAAGCGCGTCGACCTGAACACGCTGACGAAGGAAGAGATCGCCACCTGGAAGGCGGGCCAGACGCTGCTGTTGAACGGCAGGATGCTCACCGGCCGCGACGCCGCGCACAAGCGCATCCAGGACATGCTCGCGCGGGGCGAGCAGCTGCCGGTGGACTTCACCAACCGCGTCATCTATTACGTCGGCCCCGTCGATCCGGTGCGTGACGAGGTGGTGGGCCCTGCCGGCCCGACCACGTCCACGCGCATGGACAAGTTCACCGACATGATGCTGGCCAAGACAGGCCTGATCGGCATGATCGGCAAGTCCGAGCGCGGCCCGGAGGCGATCGAGTCCATCAAGAAGCACAAGGCGGCTTACCTGATGGCCGTGGGCGGTGCCGCTTACCTGGTGTCCAAGGCGATCAGGAAGTCGGTCGTGCTCGGTTTCGAGGATCTCGGCATGGAAGCGATCTACGAGTTCGACGTGGTCGACATGCCGGTGACGGTGGCGGTGGACGCCCACGGCACCAGCGTGCACACCACCGGCCCGGCCGAGTGGAGCAGGAAGATCGCGACCGGGGAGTTCAAGAGGATTCCGGTTGCGGCTGCTTGAGCCGGATCACGCCGTATACGCGATCACGAACCAGAGGTGCAGCAGCGCGGCCGCGCTGACCAGGAAGGACAGGCTGATGTGCAGCATCAGCAGCGCGGCGGATGTCGCGCGCCCCGCACGCGCACCCAGCAGGCTGCGCAGCGCGCCGGCAGCCACGCCAACGGCCATGCCGTGCAGCACGAACTGCAGGAAACCGCCCGGCCGGCCGGCCGCATGGAACGCCAGCAGCACCAGGATCGCCAGGCCCACCACCTGGTGCAGCTCGTTCAACTTGCGATGCTGGCGCGCCATGGCCGGACGCCGCCGCACCCACCCGAACGCAATGGCAAACGCCATCAGCGCCAGCATCGTGTAGCCCGACACCGTCTTGAACAGCACCGAGTTCTGCACCGGCCCGAGCAGCAGGGCCTGGGGGCGCAAGAGCACGGCGACTTCGAGCAGGATGGCCACGACCAGCACGCACCAGGCCACCGATTGCGAGGCCGGGCGCGTGACGACGCGCACGCCGTCGCGCCGCCGCGCACGCGCGGGCTGCGTCGGCTGGGGCGCGAGCGCCGGCCCGGCGAGAGGAACGAATCCGGAACTCATTTGGCACTTCCTTGCGGCGTTGGACGCTGGTTCAGCGCGACGAACAGGCGGTTGAGCGTGGCGGCGGAGTTCTCGGCCTCCACCGCCTTGCGGAAGGTCTCGGTGTCGGGCAGGTAGAAGCCCTCGCGCGGCCAGCGCGCACCCACCTCGGGACGCGCGTTGCCCTCGAAGCGCGCCACCTTCTGCAGGTACGCCGCATAGGCATCGACGGCGGAGCGGCGCAGCAGCCCCACCATGCGCAGCATCGTTTCCGACGACACCTGCTTGCCCGCATACGACCAGGTCGTGGCGCCCATCGACTCGTTCAGCACCCAGTCCTTCTTCGGCGTGTTGGGATGCTCGTTGTGGCAGGTCACGCAGGCCTGCGCGGCGGCGCGGTCGGGGAACATGGCCGTGGTCCGGCCCTGGGCGGCGTCGTAATAGAACTTCGGCTGCAGCGTCTTCTTGACTTCCTGGTAGTGCGTGGCCTGCACGCCCTTGAACAGGTTCTCCTTGACCAGCGGATAGTCGGAGCCGAGGAAGAGGCCCAGCTCCGGCATCTGCGACTGCAGGCGCTGCGAGGTCTCGCGCAGCAGCAGGGCCGGCAGCGGGCCCGCGGGAACGCCGTCCTTCTTCCAGTCCTCGCGGAAGGCCAGGCCGCGCCGCGTGCCCTCGCCCACGATCTCGCGCGTGTAGAGCGCGCGGATCGCCGCGCTTTCGGCATCGAGCATCGCCAGCGCCTTCTCCACCGGGATCGCCTGGCCCCCAGCGTTGCCGTCGGGGAGCTCCGGCGGTGCCGAGACGAACAGGTAGATCGCCAGCAGCACGAACACCGCGAACGGAATGAACAGCGAGCGGAGGTGCTTCACGAGGCCTTGTCCTGTCGTGCCTTGACGGTCGTGGGGCCGTACGGCGACGGCCCGTCCTTCAGGTAGCGGTGCAGCATGTCCACGGTGGCCGCGTCCTTCAGGCGCAGGGGCGCGCTCCACTTGTGGTTGCCGTGGTAGTCATGGCATTGCAGGCACGTGTCCCAGCGCTTCTGCGTGAGCAGCTGCTCGTGCGTCGGCGAGGTCTTGTCGTTGCGCACCTGCAGGTCGGCGTGGCAGCTCACGCAGTAGTTCGTCGTCGGTGCCGTGACGCGCGCCTGCGAATGCTCGCGGTGGCAGCTCACGCACATCTGCGCGCCGGTCTCGGCACGCGCCTGCTCGAAGCGCGGCTCCAGGAAGCGGTGCGGCGCGTGCTTGTCGTCCGAATTCACATGGCACTGCGTGCAGGTGGCATTGCCCACCGGCTGCATGCCGACGACGGCGCCGGTCTCGCGCAGCCCGAGCGCGTGCTTCACCTTCGCCTGCAGCGCCTGCCGCGTCGAGGCGGGCGACTCCGCGTGGCAGGCGATGCATTGCAGCTGCTCGTGGCCGACGTTAGGATGGCCGTGCGGACGGATGTCCTGGAAGGCGGGCAGGAGCAGCAAGGCTGGCAGCAGCGACAGCAGCACGCCGGCCGTGTACGCGCGCTTGCGCGGCGAGGCCGCGGGCGCCTGCACCGGCCGCAGCGCGAACAGCTCGACGTGGATGCGCGCGGGCTCCACGCGGGCGCGCCGCAGTGCGCGATGCACCAGGTCCACGTAGCCCTGAGGCCCGCAGATGTAGAACTTGGCCTGCTCGTACGCGGCGACGATCTCGCGCACGTCGCGTTCCTCGATCGTGCCGTTCCTCGCGGTCTCGCGCACCGAGTAGCTGAAGCCCGGGCGCTCCTTGCGGCGGGCCTCGAAGCGCGGCAGGAAGGCGGCGTCGTCGACCTCGCGCACGCTGTAGTCCAGGTGCATCGTGCCCGAGGCGCCGAGCGCGCTGGCCATCGCCACCGCGGGCGTCACGCCCACGCCGGCCGCGAAGAACACCACCGAGCGCGTGCCCCGCGTGGACAGGCCGGGGCCGCCGGGCGCCGACACTTCGATGGCGCGCACGGGCGCTTCGTCGGCCAGCAGCCAGGGCGTCATCACGCCTTCGGGCTTGCGGCGCACGGCGATCGTGAGGCGGCGGCCGTCGACGTCCTGCGAGACCACGGTATAGGTTCGCTCGACCGGACCGGCTTCGGTCTGCGCGCGCAGCACGATGTGCTGGCCCGGAAGCACGACCGGGTACGGACGATCCCCCGCGAGGGCCAGGTCCACCTTGTAGATCAGGCGCTCCATGCCCTCGAGCTCGCTCGCGCGCGTGATGGCGCGCGCGGTCGCGACGGCGGGGTACCAGGCTTCCTGGCCCAGCGCCTCCTTGAGGGCCGGGATGCAGCTGCCGCACTGCACCCCGCAGCCGAGCGTGGCACCCAGCGACTCCAGCGTGGCTTCGCCGTCCGCCGAAATGGCTTCCTGCAGCTCCGCATGGCTCACGCCCGCGCACAGGCAGGCCATGCCCTGGCCGCAGGACGGCGCCTGCTCATTCCTCACCTGCGTCACCCGCACGGACTGCTTGCGGCGGTGCGCTTCAGCTGGCCTGGTCGGCCAGCGGATAGAGCTCGCTCGTCTCGCGGGCGATGCGGTGCGCCAGGGCGCCGAACACCTTGCGCGTCTCGTTGCCGAAACCGGCGGCGTCGGCGCGAATGGCACTCAGCTGCCACTTGTTGTTGTACTCGGTGAAGACCTGCGCCAGGCCACCCATCTCGGTCTGGAACTTCGTGGCGGTGGTTTCGGCGCGCGTGCCCTTGCGCTCGATCAGGCGCGGATACAGCGCCTTGTCTTCCATCGCCAGGTGGAAGTTCACCTTGCCGGCAAGGTTGGACAGCTGCTTGCGCACCACCGCGGCATCCATGTCCTTGCGCTTGAGTTGCTCGGTGATCTCGCCGGCCAGTTGCAGGATCTCGTCGTGCTGCGTGCGGAATTTGTCGGTGAAGCCCATGGCTGCCTCCTTGTTGTCGGTGTCGTGACTGTAACTTGTTGTAATCACAGTCCGCACATTTGTAACCGTGACGGATGGGCAGGTGCGCGGGACCCGCCGACGCGCGGCCCGCCGCGGACGTTGAACGGCGGCCGCCGCGGCCAGCGCGCCACACCTCCGCGCGGGAACATCGCTGTCCTTCGCGCCGGAACTTGTCTGGCGCTGCGCTTGCCCGGCCCCGGTAGAGTCGCCCCATGGACCGTGATCGCCCCATCGGCGTGTTCGACAGCGGGGTCGGCGGGCTCAGCATCCTGCGGGCCCTGAAGGCCGAACTGCCCCGCGAGGACTTCGTCTACTTCTCGGATGCCGGGCACGCGCCCTATGGCGAAAAGGCCGAGGACTTCGTGACCGACCGCTCGCTGTCGATTGCGGTGGACCTGCTGGAGCAGCACCGCATCAAGAGCCTGGTCGTCGCCTGCAACACCGCGACCGCAGCGGCCGTGCACCTGCTGCGCGCGAAGCACACACAGCTGCCGGTGGTGGGCGTGGAGCCGGCGCTCAAGCCCGCGGCGGCGTTGACCAAGACCGGCCACGTGGCCGTGCTCGCGACCCGCGGCACCTTGTCCAGCCGCAAGTTCCAGGTGCTGCGCGAGTCGCTCAAAGCACAGGCGCAGTTCGTCCTGGTGCCCTGCGACGGCCTGGCCGCCGCCATCGAGGCGGGCAGCGAGGACGAGATCCGCGCGCTGTGCCTGCGCTACACCAAGGCGGTGTGCTGCTTCGGCACGGCGCCGGGCGAAATCGACACGCTGGTGCTCGGTTGCACGCACTATCCCTTCGCCGCGGAGATCTTCCGCGAGCTGCTCGGGCCCGAGATCCAGCTGGTGGAGACCGGCGAGCCGGTGGCGCGGCAGACGCGCAGGCTGCTGCAGGCGCAGGGCCTGTTGAATCCGGCCGGCAACGGCCAGGTTCGGTTCCACACGAGTGGGTGTCCCGACAAGCTCCAGGAAGCGGCGTCACGCTGGCTGTCCTCGTAGGTTGGGTTGCCTCAGGCACCCCAACGCGGTGGTGTTGGCGCCTCACCGGGGTTCGGGCTGCGCCGCTCACCCCGGCCTACGAAGCCCGGCGCTCACACCATTGACTCGTAGGTCGGGGTGAGCCCGCAGGCGAACCCCGACGCACGCTCACGACGCCGACACCGCAGCCGCCCGCCCCCGCTGCACATCCACCTTCGTCAGCATCACGAGCCCCAGCAGGAACATCCCCGCCGTCGACAGGATCGCCAGGCGCTGGTTGCCGCCGGTGGCCCAGGTGATCGCCCCGTACGTGAGCGGCCCGATGATGCTGGACAGCCGCACGGCAAAGGTCCACAGGCCATAGAACTCCGCCAGCTGCTTCGCCGGTGCGAACATGCCCGCCATCGCACGCCCCGCCGACTGGCTGGACCCCATGCACAGGCCCGCGATGGCCGCGGCCCACCAGAACTGGCCCTTGGTGGTGGAACACGCGGCGATCGCGCAGGTGAGGATCCAGCCCACCAGCGTGCTGCCCAGGGCGAGCTTGTGCCCCACGCGATCCTGCAGGTAGCCCCAGGCAAAGGCGCCGCCTGCGGCCGCGAGGTTCAACACGAAGATCAGCACCATCGTTTCCTGCGGCTGGAAGCCGATCACGCTTTCGGCGTAGATCGCCGCCAGCGCCACGGCCACGGCGACGCCGCCCTGGTAGAACACCGCGCACGCGAGCAGCCACATGAAATCGCGGTAGCGGCGCGCCTGCGAGAAGGTGGCGCGCAGCTGCTGCAGCGAGGCGCGCACGCCGCCTTGCTGCAGCGCGCGCGGATTGGGCTGCGCGCGCTCGCGCAGCAGCCGGAAGGTGACCAGCGACGCCAGCGCGTAGATCGTGGCCGTGATCAGCATCGTGACCGGCACGAACTGCGCCGCGGGGATCTTCTGCGCCTGCGCCCACAGCACGTAGGCCAGGCAGATGCCCAGCGCCAGCATGCCGCCGAAGTAGCCGAAGCCCCAGCCCCAGCCACTGACCTTGCCCAGCGACTCGGCGCGGGCGAGCTCGGGCAGGAAGGCGGCGGTGAGCGACTCACCCCACGCATAGAAGGTGTTGGAGACGATCACCAGCAGCATCGCGAACACCACCGCCCCCGGCTGCGCGAGCGCCAGCGCCGCGGTGCTCACCACGCAGCCGAGCGTCATCAGCATCAGCAGGCGCTTCTTGGCCGCGCGCAGGTCGGCATAGGCGCCGATGCTGGGCATGGTGAGCATCACGATCGCGTACGAGATGCTCAGGGCCAGCGTCCAGGCGAAGGTGGCCCACTCGGCCTTGCCGGCGATGCCGTTGACGAAGTAGGCGGCAAAGACCGCGGTGATGACGACCGTGGTGTAGCCCGAGTTCGCGAAGTCGTACATCGCCCAGCCGAACACCTCGCGCTTGCGCACGCCGGGGTTCAGGGCTTCCGTGGAGAACAATGACACGCTCGCTCCGCTTCGCTGATGACTGCCGTGCGCGGGGCGCACCTGCATGACGAATGACCAATGACAACGACGGCGAGCTTTTGCTCAGCCGTCGTCATTCTGTCATCGATGCGCCAGCGAGGTCATCAGCGTCGCGCGAATGCGCGACGCGGGTCATTCGTCACTCAGTGGAGATGACGGGGACGGCGGCCGCCGCCATGGCCGCCGCCACCGCCGCCGGAGCCGCGCGGCGGCTTGCCCAGTTCGAGCGAGCTCACCAGCTTGTCGAAGCGCTCGGAGAACAGCTTGTCGATCTCGGTGACCACGCCATCGAGCTCGGATGCGTCGAAATGGCGCTCCATCATGTTCACCACGTCCTGCACCAGCAGGTCGCGCTGCACCTGCATGATGGCTGCCGGCGTGGGCCCCACGAACAGCATCAGGAAGTCGTCGCGCGATTCGGCCTCGGGTTCGGCCTCTTCCTCGTCGAACTCCGCGTCATAGAAGGTGACCTCGATCGCCGCGCCCT
>DATAGN010000137.1:0-7371 GCA_036263715.1 Ramlibacter sp. | reverse complement strand
GTGCAGCACGCCGTCGATGCGGAAGCGGATCACGCCCTGCTCGCGCCGCGGCTCCAGGTGGATGTCGCTGGCGCGCTGGTCGAAGGCGTATTGCCAGAGCCAGTCGACCACCTGCACCACGCCCTGGTCGTTGGCGTCCAGCTGCTTGTTGGCCTTGCCCAGTTCCACCAGCTGCTCGAAGCTGCCGGCGCCCGCGTTGCCGCCGCTCTTCTGCGCCGCGCGGACCGACTTGGCCAGCGCGAAGAACTCCGCGGTGTAGCGATGGATGTCCTGAGGATTGGCGACGACGCGCCGCACGGTGCGACGCGCCTGGCGCTCGACTTCCTCGATCCAGTCGACGGTGAAGGGTTCGGCGGTGGCAATGACGACCTCCGCGGCGGTCACCTGCACCGGCAGCACGCGGTGCCGCTCGGCGTAGCCGGCGCTCATCACGTCCGCCACCTTGGAGACGTCCACCTTCAGCGGGTCGATGCGCAGGTAATCCAGCTGGGCGCGCACCGCCACGTAGTGCGTGAGCGCCTCGATGTCCAGCGGCTTGCCGTCGACCGCGCGCGTCATCGCCACCGCCGCGAGGCGCACCAGCGGATGCTGCGCGCTTTCGGCCTGCGAGCAGCGGGCGATGGTCCGCCGCGCCTCTTCGGGCGAGATCACGCCGTCCTCGGAGAGCCACTCCACCAGTTGCTGCCAGTGCAGCGGACCGCGCGGTGCGGTGCGGGCGGAGATCTTCGGGGTCGCGCTCATGTTCTGGATGGTACCTACGTGTCCGCGTTTGTCGCTCGCTCCGGGCCAGGATCGGCAGCCCGCCTCGGCGAATGTCCCCCGACGCGGGCTGAAGCCCGCGTCTCCACCTTTACTTCGCCGAGGCGGGCTGCCGACCCTGGCCCTTCCGCCTTCGCGAAAGGCGCCCACACGCGACAATCCACGTGCAGCGCTCCTGCGCCATCCACCTCCATGCCTGGGCGCGCGGTGTCTCTACCGCCGAGACCGTCCAGTCACCTGAACTTCCGCCGAAGCGGTTCTCGCGTGTCCCTAGCCGGTGCTGCTCGCGAAGCTCCCGGCCCTCGTATAGCCCGCGATGGCGAGGGTCAGGGTGGGGTGGCCCGCCTGGGCGAAGTAAAGGAGGAGAGGCGGGCGTCAGCCCGCCTCGGGGGACATTCGCCCAGGCGGGCCGCCCCACCCTGACCCGGAGCGAGGGACAACCAGTCAAACGAGCTTCAGCGTCCGCAGCCACTTGCGCGCCGGCAATCCCCAGCGCGCCTCGATCACGGCTGCGCGCGCATCGAACTGGGCTCGCGTGGGACGGACAGGCTCGCGCAGCGCCAGCACCACCGTATTGCCTTCGCGCGTGGGCTTGAACGCCCACACCGCGTCGTCGCCGAAGGCGCTTCGGATGCGCTTGACGCTACGCTCGTAGCTGGATGAGCGGCCGAACAGGTTGACGGTCATGCAGCCGTCCTCCGTCAGGAGCGTGCGGCAGTCCGCATAGAAGGCCGCGCTGTCCAGGATGGGCGCGGCCGCTTCCTGGTCGTACAGGTCTACCTGCAAGGCATCGACCTGCCCGCGCCAGTGTTCATGCGCCACCACCTGCGCCGCGTCGCCGAGCACCACCGACAGGCGGCTGTCGTCCTTGGGCAGCTTGAACCAGTAGCGGCAGGCGGCCACCACCTGGGGATTGAGCTCGATCGCCGTGGTCTTCATCCGCAGCTTCTTGTGGCAGAACTTCGTGAGCGAAGCCGCTCCCAGCCCGAGCTGCATCGCATGCCGCTTCGCCACGGTCTGCGGCTCCACGAACAGCAGCCAGGCCATCATCCGCTGCACGTACTCGAGGTCGATCTCGTACGGCTCGTCGAGCTTCATCGATCCCTGGATCCATTCCGTGCCCAGGTGCAGGTAGCGCTTGTCGCCGTGGTCGGAGAAGTTGACTTCGGGCAGCGATGCGGGCGCGGGTTTCACGGCCGCGGATCATACGGGCCCAAGCGGTGGCACCGATTCGCCACGTTCGGCGACCGCACGTCCCTGCAATCGGCACGCCGGGCGGCAACCCACCCACCGGCGTGACGGATTGCCGGCACGGAACGGCGGCATGCGTTACAAATTGTTCCAAGCTGAACAAAAAGTAGTGCCGATGACCGATTTCTCCCCGGTTTCCGTGTGGTCCGAGTCCTCCCTGCATCCCACCGCATCGCCTGACTTCTCCGAGTCCACGCGGCCCGCGCCGTACCAGGAAGCGCGCGCCGGACGGCGCCGCGGGCAGCGGCGCCCGGCTGCCGGCCTGGCCGCCGACGTCCACGAACTGCTGGAGTCCATGGCGCGCAAGCGCGTGCCGCGGCTGGACGCGATCCGCTCGCGGGTGTCCGACCTGCGCGGCGCCACGGACCTGCTGCTGGTGGACGAAGCCATGCAGCGCCTGCACGCGGCGGCGACCGCCCTCGACTTCATGGCCGGCCGCACCGACGAAGGCACCGAGAACTTCATCCTGCAGGGCGAAGCCGCGGTGGAACAATGCGCTTCCTTCGTGCCGGTCGCCGTCGGCTTCGCGCAGCGCCACGCCGTGCAGGGACCGGTGGCGCGCCTGGTCTGGATCGACCTCGTCATCGAATCGAACTCGCTGCAAAAGCGCGTGCGCCAGTCGGCGCGCTGGCTGGCGGAGATGGACCAGGACCTGGTCTCGCGCCGCAAATGGATCAGCTCCGAGGTGACGGTGCGCGCGATCGAGGAACTGGCGCGCCGCGGTGCCATCATGCATGCCAAGCTGCAGAACGTGCACCGCTTGTGCGGCCACGCGCGCAACGTGCACTTGCTGTGCGAACAGCAGGCGAGCGAGCGGACGCAGTTGTGCGCGACGCTGCACGACAAGGTGCGCCCGAGCTGCATCGAACTCGAGGAGGCGCTGCGCCCCCTGGTGCACGCTGCCACCTACCGCGTGCTCGTCCCCACCGAACTCATGGCGGCCATCGATGCCCGGCACGAGCTGCAGGTGGTCCTGACCCAGGCCGCCGCCCAGGTGGAGCGGCTGCGCGTCGGCGACCAGGAACTCGGCGCCCAGCTGGCGCACATGGAAGACAAGGCACACGCGGCGGCCTGATCAGGCCAGCAGCGCGCGCAACCGCGGCAGCGCCTCGCAGGCGTTGGCGCTCGTCGATGCCGCCAGGGCGTGCGGCGTCACGCCGCGCAACTGCGCCAGCACCGCCCCGATCGCGGGCAGCTCGCCCGGCTCGTTCCGGCCCTGCCCGGCTCCGGTCGCGCGCTCCTGCGCCGTGCGGTACAGCCAGTGCGGCGGGATATCCGGCGCATCCGTCTCCATCACGATCGCGCTGGCCGGCAGCTCGCACGCCAGGCGCCGGATCTGCAGCGCCCGCTCGTAAGTGACCGTCCCGCCGAATCCCAGGCGCAAGCCCAGCTTCACGAACTCGCCCGCCTGTTGCGCGCTGCCGTTGAAGGCGTGGGCGATGCCGCCGACCGGCGTGCGACGCAAGTGCTTGAGCAGCCCGTCGGCGGAGCGTCGCACGTGCAGCAGCACGGGCAGGCCATGCTGCCGCGCCAAGGCCAGCTGCTCGCGATAGAAGTGCTCCTGCCGCGCGGCATCCAGTCCCGGCACGAAGAAATCCAGGCCGATCTCGCCCACGGCCACCAGCCGCGGGTCGTCCCGGCGTTCGGCCAGCGCCCGGTCCAGCAGCACCAGGTCCTCGTCGCCCGCGTCCGGCGTGCACAGCGGATGGATTCCCAGTGCATAGCTGTCCCCGAAACGGTGCGCCAGCGTGGCAACGGTTTCGAAGTTCCCGACGTTCACCGCCGGCAGCACGCAATGCACCACGCCGGCGGCCGCGGCGCGGCTGCGCACGGCGGCGACGTCGCTTTCGAATTCGTGTGCATCCAGGTGGCAGTGCGTATCGATCCACATCGCGTATTCCATGATGCCCTAAGCCCCCGCGCCCCCGTGCAGCGGCCGGAAAACCGTGATACCGTGTGCCGTCGCCAGGGCTGCATCGGCGTGGTCCCAGGCTTTCATCGGAACAGTTCGAGGATTACGGATGCGCAGGCCCGCCCTTTACAGCTCCAGCCGTCCCGCGCGCGCCGCGGCGGTCCCTGCCAACCAGCCTGCGTCCGCCCCCGACGGCGCCGCGCAAATCGCCGACGCCGGCGTGGCACCGAAGCGCAAGCGCCGCATCGACCCCTCCCATCCCGGCCTGCTCTGGGCCGCGATCCTCATGCTCGGCCTGGCCTTGGCCGCCAGCCTGCTGCTGCGTCCCGGGCAGCGCCGCCTGACCCAGGACGACATCAACGCCGCGGTGCTGAAGACCATGGAAACGCAGGTCATGCCGTCCGAGTACGCGCGGGCCTACGACAACATCCGTCCCTCGGTCGTGCGCGTGGTCAGCTACATCAACAAGAGCCGCCTGAAGGAAGAAGAGCAGAAGCTGCTGGCCAAGAACAAGGCCGCCAAGCCCAAGCCGCTGGGCCCCGCCAAGGAGGACCTCACCGGCGACAGCGACGAAATCGAGAACGGCGTGGGCACCGGCGTCGTCATCATCGACAAGGGCGTGATCCTCACCAACCTCCACGTGGTGAGCGGCGCCGACCGCATCAAGGTGATCTTTGCCGACGGCCTGGAAGCCAGCGCCACCATCAAGGGCGTGCAGGCCGAGAACGACCTCGCCGTGCTGCAGGCCAGCAAGATCCCGGACGACATGATCGCCGCGACCATGCGCTCCACCAACGACCTGGCGCCGGGCGACAAGGTGCTGGCGGTGGGCTTTCCCTTCGGCATCGGTCCGTCGGCTTCCGCCGGCGTGATCTCCGGCCTCGGCCGTGTCTTCCGCTCGCCCGAGGGCAAGCAGGAGATGAAGAACCTGATCCAGTTCGACGCGGCCGCCAATCCCGGCAACTCCGGCGGCCCGCTCGTCACCATGGACGGGGAGGTGGTGGGCATCGTGACCGCCATCCTGAACCCGACCTCCGCGCGCACCTTCATCGGCATCGGCTTTGCCGTGCCGATCGAGAACGCGGCTTCGGCCGCGGGGCTGCCGCCGTTCTGAAGCATTTGGTCATTTCTCGTAGGAAAAGCATGAGCGAAACAACCGCACGCACCGACAGCGCCACCGCGCAGCTGATGGAACAGATCCTTTACGAAGTCAAGCGCGTCGTCGTCGGCCAGGACCGGTTCCTGGAGCGGGTGATGGTGGCCATGCTGGCGCAGGGCCACCTGCTGGTCGAGGGCGTCCCCGGCCTCGCCAAGACGCTGACGGTCAAGACGCTGGCCAACACCATGCGGGGCCAGTTCAAGCGCATCCAGTTCACGCCCGACCTCGTGCCGGCCGACCTGGTGGGCACGCGCGTCTACAACCAGAAGACCGGCGAGTTCTCCACCTCGCTGGGCCCGGTGTTCGCCAACCTGCTGCTGGCCGACGAAATCAATCGCGCGCCGGCCAAGGTGCAGAGCGCGCTGCTGGAAGTGATGCAGGAGCGGCAGGTCACCATCGCCGGCGAGACGCACAAGGTGCCGAGTCCCTTCCTGGTGATGGCCACCCAGAACCCGATCGAGACCGAGGGCACCTACCCGCTGCCCGAGGCGCAGGTCGACCGCTTCATGATGAAGGTGCTGGTCGACTACCCGACGGACGACGAGGAATTCGTGATCGTGCAGCGCGTGACCGGCCCCGCGGTGGACGTGACCGCGGTGGCTACCACGGACCAGCTGGCCGTGATGCAGAAGGAATGCCGCGAGGTCTATGTCGACCCGTCGCTGGTGCAGTACGCGGTGAAGCTGGTGTCCGCCACGCGCGCGCCCGAGCGCCACGGCCTGAAGGACCTCAACCGCTTCATCACCTACGGCGCCAGCCCGCGCGCGACGATCAACCTGGTGGAAGGCGCCCGCGCCCTGGCCATGCTGCGCGGCCGCGGCTACGCGCTGCCCGAGGACATGGTCGACCTCGTGCCCGACGTGCTGCGTCACCGGGTCGTGCTGTCGTACGAAGCGCTGTCCGAAGGCATGAGCTCCGACTCGCTGGTGCAGAAGATCATGGCCAAGATCCCCGCGCCCGCGAAGCCGCTGGAACATGAAAAGCTGGTGGCGTAGGAAGGGCGCGGCCCCGGAAGCGGCCGCACCCGTGGCAACGCCCCCCGCAGCCACGGGCGGGCAGCACGCCGAACTCGTCCTGCGCCGCCTCGAATGGAAGGTGATCAAGCGCCTGGACGGCCTGCTGCAGGGCGACTACCGCACCCTGCTGCGGGGCGCCGGCCTGGACCTGGCCGACCTCCGCGAATACCAGCTGCACGACGATGTGCGCCACATCGACTGGAACGTCACGGCGCGCATGCAGTCCCCGCACGTGCGCGTGTTCACCGAAGACCGCGAAATGTCGGCCTGGTTCCTGGTGGACCTGAGCCCCTCCATCGATTTCGGCTCCGGCGAACTGCGCAAGCGCAACGTGTCGGCGGAGTTCGTGGCCGTCATCGCGCGGCTGCTCACGCGGCACGGCAACCGCGTCGGCACCATGCTCTACGGCGCCGGCGTCGACACCGTGATCCCCACGCGCAGCGGCCGCCGCCATGTCCTGCACCTGCTGCACAGCATGCTGGACCGCGTGGCAACGCAGGAAAGCGGGCCGACCAAGCTGCACGAACTGCTGGCCTCGGCGGCCAGCATGATCAAGCGGCGCTCCACCGTCTTCGTCATCTCCGACTTCATCAGCGAACCCGGCTGGGAAAAGCCGCTGTCCCAACTGGCGCAGCGGCACGAGGTGGTGGCGGTGCGCGTGCTAGACCCGCTCGAACTCGAACTGCCGGACCTCGGCCTGCTCACCATGCGCGACGCCGAGACCGGCGAGCAGGTGGTGGTCGACACGCACGACTCGGGCTTTCGCAAGCGTTTCGCGCGCATCGCCGCGCAGCGCGAGGCGGAACTGCGCGAGGCGCTCGTCAAGAGTGGCGTCGACGCGCTGGAGCTGTCCACCGACGCCGACCTGGTCGACGCGATCGTGCGCTTCGTCGACATGCGCAAGCGCCGCACCCGACTGTCATCCGGCGGGCTGCCGGCGCACCTGCGCCACGTCGCCTGATTCCGGGGAGAAACCATCATGAACTTCCTCTGGCCCCAATTCCTCTGGCTGCTGCTCGCGCTGCCGCTGCTCGTGCTGCTGTACATCTGGCTGCTGGGCCGCAAGCGCAAGATGGCGGTGCGCTATGCCTCGCTGTCGATCGTGAAGGAGGCGATGGGCGCGCGCCAGCAGTTCAAGCGCCACATCCCGCCGGTGCTGTTCCTGCTGTCGATGGCGGCCCTGCTGCTGGCGGCCGCGCGGCCCGTGGCGGTGGTGACGCTGCCTTCCAACCAGCAGACCATCATCCTGGCCATGGACGTGTCGGGCAGCATGC
>DATAGN010000136.1:0-9561 GCA_036263715.1 Ramlibacter sp. | reverse complement strand
CTGCAGGCCCGGCGCCGCGCCGTTGCTGGGTACCCAGGGCACCGACGCCGGGTCGATCTTCTGGTCCCGCAGCAGCCCCGCCAGCGCCAGGTGCCAGATGCCGCCCTGGCCCGTGCCCGACGCCTTGAACTTGCCCGGGTTCGCCTTGATCGCTGCCAGCAGGTCCTGCACGGTCTTGTACGGCGCGTCCGCGCGCACCTGGATGCCGGCGGGGTCGGCGTTCACCAGGCCGATGGGCGTGTACGACGCGCCGGTGAGCTCCGTGAGGCCCTGCCAGTGCATCATGCCGATCTCGACGGTCGCCAGGCCGATGGTGTAGCCGTCGGGCGGTGCCGAGGCGATGGCCGCGTGGCCGACCACGCCGCTGCCGCCGGTGCGGTTGACGACGTTGACCGGCTGCCCCAGTTCCTTTTCCATCAGGCTGCCCAGGATGCGCGCGGTGGCATCCGTGCCGCCGCCCGCGCCCCAGGGCACGATCAGCGTGATCGGCCGGGTCGGGTAGTTCTGCGCGGCGGCGGGCAGGGTGGCGCCGGCGAGCGCGACGGCCGCGAAGGCGCCGGCGATCAGTTGGCGGCGGGAAGGACGGGTCATGCGAGGGTCTCCTTGCGTCGCGTTCAGGAGTGGGTTGCGACTGCGGCCGAATCTACGACGCGCGCCTGCTGCACCGCACTAGGGGTAACCCAAGCGGGCGATGCCGGGGGCATCTCGCCCATTCAGGGGATGCTTTCCCGGCGCGGGGCTCCTAAGTTCGCAGCCCCAGCCATTCACAGGGGAAAGCCATGAAGGTTTGCATCGACCATGAAAGGAGAACGCGATGCTGATCTTCACCAATCGCGAGCTGGACACGGCCAGGACCGACATCGGCGCGTTCGGCAGGGCCTTCAGGCCCCTGGACAGCCGCATCGCGGCGGCCGACGTGGACGGCAACCGCCTCGTGAGTGGCCATGATGTCTCGGTCGACCAGGACGAGGCGCATGCCCTGCTGGTCCCGAAGTTCCGGGGCAACAAGCCGGTGGTGGTGTACATCCACGGCTTCAACAACGAGCCGATCACGTGCCTTCGCCGATGCGAAAAGCTGGCGGCGATGTACGACGTGGAGGTGGTTGCATTCGCCTGGCCGGCCGAAGGCCTGCTTTCCGACGGCGGGCACGTGCCGGAGACGGGCGACGTCGTGATGGGCGAGGACGAGGACAGCCTCGCGGCGGTCAGGCCCGCGACGAAGAAGAGTTCCGGCATCAAGGGCCTGATGCGCCGCTTCCGGCAGGCCAAGTTCAACGCGGAGGACTCGGTCGAGGCGCTCGGCGCATTCCTGCGGGTGGTCGCCGCTGCCCGGCTGCGCGCCGATGCGCAACCTTTCACGCTGGTGGCGCACAGCCTCGGCGCGCACCTGCTGCACCACGCGCTGCGCCAGGTCACTGGCGTGCGCGAAGCCGCGGCGGTGGCCAGCAACGTCGCGCTGCTGGCGCCCTGCGTGCGTGCAGCCGGGCACGACGAATGGGTGCAATTGCTGCGTCCGACGCGGCGCACCTACATCACCTTCGCCCAGGCCGACCACGTGCTCGAAGGCGCGCGCTGGGCGGACGGGGACGTGAAACTCGGCGTCAACCCCGGCAAGAAACTGCTGGCCGCACCGGCGTTCCGCTACGTGTGTTTCACGGGCACGAATGCGGGTGCCGGTGCGCACCGGTACTTCATCGAGTCCACGGACGGCCGCGACCAGACGCTTTTCCGCCGCATCTTCCGCTCCGAGGCCGACATCCGACCGGACGAGGCGGAGACGAAGGTGTACCAGGCTGGATCGAGCCACGACGGCAGCGTTTTCTACATGGGCTTCATCCCCACGCCCGACGCAGGCGGCGGCAACTGACGCGTCGGCGCTCAAGTCCCCAGCTCGATCAGCTTGTCGACGAGGTCGGCGTCGGCGACGCCGGTCTCCGGCAGGTCATGCGAGCGCTGGAACGCACGCAGGAAGCGGGCGGTGTTGGGCCCCAGGATGCCGTCGGCGCGGATGTCGCAGCCCTGGTCCGACAGGGCCAGCTGCACCTGGCGCACGTCCAGGCCGCGCTGCAGCGGGCTTGCGAGGGCCAGGTCGCGCGAACCGGGCTGCGGGCCGTCGTAGCAGCCGGGCGGCAGCGCCGACAGCGTGGCCAGCGAGATTTCCTCGCCCCGCACCACCAGCGGCAGCGTCAGCCCCCACGCCTCGGTTTCGATCAGCCGCTGCAGGGCGTCCATGCGCTCGACACCGCCGCGCTGCAGCGGATTGGGGTGCGTGGCCAGCCATTCGCGGCGCACGCGCACGTAGCGGCGCAGCCACTCGTGTTCGCCGACTTTCTCCAGCGGTCCGGCCGCGGTGGCGCGGTCGCGCAGCGGCGACCAGCAGCCCTGCGTCCAGCTGTCGTAGACGATCGCCACGCCCAGGGGCGAGCGGATGCCCAGGCGCTGGGCCGCGCGCGCGGCGGGATCCCACTGCGTTTCCTGCAGCAGGGCATCCTGCACGTCGCGCATCACCGCGTCGTCGGCGCTCGCGCGCAGCAGGTTGTGCAGCTTCAGGTCGTGTTCGGCGGTCGCGCTGCGTGCCGCCAGCGCCGGCAACCAGGCGCGCAGCCGCGCACCGAAACGCGCGCCCACGGTGGCGCAGTAGCGTTCGACCAGCAGGTGCAGGTGGCCCGATCCCAGCGTGGCGTTCGCCCGGCCGAAGGTGAGCCGGCCGCTGTCGCCCGCCAGCAGCGCGACCTGGTCGTAGCGGCCGCGCACGCTGCCGCTGTCGAGCACGCTGACGATGGCGCGTGCCGCCTGCGCCTGCGTGGCGGTCAGCATGCACGGCAGGCCCGTGGGCTGCTGCGGCCGTGTGTAGCGCAGCGTGCAGTAGCCGGGCAAGCCAGCGTCCTCGCGGCAGTCGACCACGTGATGGCCCGTGCCCTCCAGGTCATGGCGGCGCTCACTGCAATCGCTGCACAGGACGGTGGTGCTGTAGACCTCGCTCATCGCGTAACTCCCGAATGACTGCTTACTGCGCCTTCGAGAATAGGCAAGCGGCCCAAGGGAAGCATCGCCCGGAGCGCCTACCCCGGAGGGAGGACCGCCGCTGCTCATAATCGCCCGCATGAGCAACACCTTCGCGCCGGAAGAGGCAAGCGTCGCCGGCATCCACGCGGCCATGCGCGACGGCAGCCTCACGGCCACGCAACTGGTCGCCGGCTGCCTGGCGCGCATCGAGGCGTACGAGCGCGGCGCACCGCGCCTGCAGGCGCTGCTGGCCGTGCATCCCCACGCGCTGGATGAGGCGGCGCGGCTGGATGCGGCGTTCGCGCGCGACCCGGGCACCGTCGGCCCGCTGCATGGCATCCCCGTGATCGTGAAGGACAACTTCGAGACGCAGGACCTGCCCACCACCGGCGGCAGCGTGGCGCTGAAGGATTGGCTACCCGCGCGCGATGCCTTCGTCGTCGGGCGCCTGCGGCAGGCCGGCGCGATCGTGCTGGCCAAGGCGAACCTGCAGGAGTTCGCGCGCGGCGGCGTGTCGGTCAGCAGCCTGGGCGGCCAGGTGCGCAACCCGTACGACCTCACGCGCAGCGCGGGCGGCTCCAGCGGCGGCACGGGCGCCGCCATCGCCGCCGGCTTCGGCGTGCTCGGACTGGGCAGCGACACCGGCCAGTCGATCCGCTCGCCCGCTTCGGCGTGCAGCCTGGTGGGCGTGCGGCCCACGCGCGGCCTGGTCAGCCGCGCCGGGTTGATGCCCAACAGCTTCCTGCAGGACGAAGCCGGCCCGATCACGCGCACCGCCGAGGATGCCGCGCGCGTGCTCGACGTCATCGCGGGCTTCGACCCGCGCGATCCCGTCACCGGGCTGGGTGTCGGCCGCAAGCCCGCCAGCCACCTTGCCGCGCTGGACGACCACGCGTTGCGCGGTGCGCGCATCGGCGTGCTGCACGACCTCTTCGGCCGCGAGTCCCGCCACGTTCCGGTCAATGCGGTGATGGACCAGGTGGCGCACACCCTGCGGGCGCAAGGCGCCACCCTGGTGCCCCTGGCGCTGGAAGGCCTGGACGCGCTGCTGGCGGAGGTCTCCACGGACCGCTGGGAGGCGCGCGCCGCGTGCGAGCGCTACTTCGCCGGGCTCGGGCCCGGTGCGCCGGTGCGCAGCTTCCGCGAACTGGTGGAGCGGCGCGGCGCGCCGCCGGCGATCCAGCAGGCGCTGGAGGCGGAGCTCGCGATCGAGGACGGGCTCACGCATCCGACCTACCTGGCGCGGCTGGCCAACCGGGATCGGCTGCGCGTGCTGGTGGCCGCGACGATGGCGCAGCACCGGCTGGATGCGCTGCTGTACCCGCTGCAGCGCATCCTGGTGGTGCCCCTGGGCGAGCCGGAGCAGCCCGAGCGCAATGGTGCGCTGTCGCACGGCACCGGCTTTCCTGCGGTGACCTTCCCGGCCGGCTTCTCCGCGCCCACGTCGTCCGCGCCCGCTGGGCGTGCCCGTGGGTGCCGAACTGCTCGGCACCGATTTCAGCGAGCCGCGCCTGCTGGCGCTGGCGCACGCCTTCGCGCAAGCCGCGCCCGTGCGGCGGCCGCCGCACAGCACGCCGCCCTTGCGGCAAGGCGCGCCGTAAGCAATCCGCCAGCAGGGACAAGCCATTCGGCCGATGGCCAGGCCCTCCGGCGGTGCTAACTTTGCGGACACCGGTGCCTCGCTGCCACCGGCGGAAAAGCACCATGAAGCACCTGCACCACCTGCGCTATCCGCTCCTCCTTGCCGTGCTGCCCGCCGCGGCGGCGATGCGCTCGGTGGCTGCACGCCCGGAGCAGGAGGACGCGCTGGTGGAGGGCGCGCAGCTGGGACTGCAGGCCTACTCCCGCGCGTCCGATGCGTACGCCGAAAGCTTCATGTCGCCGTCGGTCGCGCTCTGGAGCCTGGGCATCGCCGTCGCCGTGGTGCTGCTGGAGTGGCTGCTGGCCCGTGGCCGGCGCTGATGGCCCGGCGGCCGGGGCATACTGCGCCCCGTCATGAAACGTGCTTCTTCCGGCGGCCTCGTCTATTCCACGGACGGCGGCCGCATGTGTCCGGCCTGCCGGCGTCCCGTGGCCCAGTGCGCCTGCAAGGCCAAGGTGGGCGTCCCCGCCGGTGACGGCATCGTGCGCGTGCTGCGCGAGACCAAGGGCCGCGGCGGCAAGGCCGTCACGGTCGTGAAGGGCGCGCCCGTCGACGCGGCCGGCCTCGTCAAGCTCGGGCAGGAACTCAAGGCTTCCTGCGGCTCCGGCGGCACCGTCAAGGACGGCGCCATCGAAGTCCAGGGCGACCACGTCGAAAAGGTGATCGCGTTGCTCCAGCAGCGCGGCTGGACCGTCAAGCGCGCGGGGGGGTAGCGTCTCCTGCCTTGACGTCGTGCATCGCGCCGGGCCAGGGTGGGGCAGCCCGCCTTGGCACGGCCCCGGAAGCTGGACCGGCGATTTCCGCGATAGAGTCCTAAAAAGATGAGCCAGCCCGCCCACTAGATTCGTCCGCATGCATCCGGCCCTCGCCCGGGCCCAGGCGTGGGCCGTCGACCTGCTGCGCCGCGCCGGCGGCCTGGTGCGCCGCCATCCCGTGCGCGCGGCGCTGCTGCCGCCCGCGCTGCTCGTGGCGTACGTCCTGGTCCTCATCCCCTTCACACCCAGCATCTCCGACCTGCGCAAGGCCAAGTCCGAGGTGCCGACGGTCGTGATGTCGGCCGATGGCGTCGTGCTGGCCGAATTCCGCCGCCTCAATCGGCAGTGGGTGCCGCTGGCCAAGGTGTCGAAGCCGGTGCTCGATGCGCTCATCGCGACCGAGGACCGGCGCTTCTACGAGCACCACGGCATCGACTTCCGTCGCACCGCCGGCGCGGCGCTGAACACGCTCCGTGGCCGCCGCGAGGGCGGCTCCACGATCACGCAGCAGCTCGCGCGCAACCTGTACCCGCAGGAGATCGGCCGCGCGGTGTCGCTCACGCGCAAGGCCAAGGAGGCGATCACGGCGGTGAAGATCGAGGCGATCTATTCCAAGGACGAGATCCTCGAGACCTACCTGAACACGGTGCCGTTCCTCTACAACGCCTTCGGCATCGAGATGGCCGCGCGGACCTACTTCGACAAGTCCGCCGACCGGCTGGACGTGCTCGAAAGCGCCACGCTGATCGGCATGCTCAAGGGCACGAGCTACTACAACCCGGTGCTGAACCCGGACCGCGCGCTGGCGCGCCGCAACCTGGTGCTCGCGCAGATGGTCAAGCATGGCAAGCTCGATGCCAAGCGCGCGGAGCTGCTCGCCACGCGCCCGATGCGCCTGAACTTCGAGCGGCAGGAAGAGCCGATCGGCATCGCCCCGCACGTGGCGCAGCAGGTGCGCAAATGGCTGATCGCCTGGGCCGACCGCGAGGACTACGACATCTATGCGGACGGCCTGGTGGTGCGCACGACGATCGACACGCGCCTGCAGAAAGCCGCCAATGCCGCCGTCACGCGGCAGCTGCGCTACCTGCAGGGGCTGGCCGACCGGGCGCGTGCCAGGGACGCCGAACGCGCGCTGCTGCAGGCCGGCTTCCTCGCGGTCGATCCGCGCAGCGCCCGCGTGCTGGCCTGGGTGGGCAGCGCCGACTTCGCCCAGGAGCAGTTCGACCACGTCAACCAGGCGCGGCGCCAGCCCGGGTCCACCTTCAAGCCTTTCGTGTACGGCGCCGCGTTCGCCAGCGGCATGTCTCCCGAAGAGAGCCTGCTGGATGCCCCGGTGCAGGTCCGCGAGCGCGGCGGCGCCATCTGGAGCCCGCGCGACAGCACGCCGCACACCCACCAGCCCATGACGCTGCGCCAGGGGCTCGTGCACTCGCGCAACAGCATCACCGCGCAACTGGTGCAGCGCGTGGGGCCGGCCAAGGTGGCCGACTTCGCGTGGCAGCTCGGCGTGCGCGAGAGCAAGCTGGAGCAGGTGCCGTCGCTCGCGCTGGGCACGTCGGCGGTCACCTTGCGCGAGATGGTCTCGGCCTATGCGACGCTCGCCAACAACGGGCGCTACCTGGGCGAGCCGCAGCTGATCTCCGGGGTGGAAGACCGCAAGGGCCGCACCCTCGTGCTGTTCACGCGGCCGAAGGGCACCGAGGCCGTGCCGCGCCCGCAGGCCCTGCAACTGGTGAACGTGATGCGCGGCGTGGTCGACGAGGGCACGGGCAATGCCGTGCGCACCCGCTACGGCATCCAGGCCGACGTGGCGGGCAAGACCGGCACCACCCAGGACAACACCGACGGCTGGTTCATCCTGATGCATCCGCACCTGGTGGCCGGCGCCCGCGTCGGCTTCAACGACAACCGGGTGACCATGGGCGAGCCGTGGGGGCAGGGCGCCCGCAGCGCGCTGCCGATGGTCGCCGACTTCTTCGCGCAGGCGCTGCGCGTGCGTGCCGCCGACCCGCGCGTGGAGTTCGACATCCCTCGACCGCGGCCCAAGCCGCGCGAGCCGGAACGCGACCCGGTGCAGGAGCTCCTGAACGACGTCCTGGGCCGCCTGCTGCGGATGATCCAGTGAGCACCCTGCCCGAAACCCAGGACCCGGCGGCGCAGCGCCCCTCGCGCTACGGCGTCGAGGAAATCGAGCGCCTGTTCCGCGACGCGCCGGGCGCCGCCGCCTGGCTGTCGAGCCCGGAGCACGAATTCCGCTTCGCCAACGAAGCCTATATGCGCCTGGTGGGACGCCGCGAGCTGGTGGGGCGCACCGTCGCCGAGGCCCTGCCGGAGATCGCGGCGCAGGGCTTCATCGACGTGCTGGACCGCGTGTTCGCCACCGGCGAGGCCTTCGTCGGCAACGATGTCGCGGTGCGGCTGCGCGACCCGCACGACGGCACGCTGCGGCCGCGCACCGTGGACTTCGTGTTCCAGCCGGTGCGCGAGCGCTCGGGCGAGGTCACCGGCATCTTCATCCAGGCCAACGACGCGACGCAGCGGGTGGCCGCGCAGGCCGCGTTGCGCGAGAGCGAGGCCAAGTTCCGCGCCATCGCCAATTCGGTGGACCAGATGATCTGGTCGACGCGCGCCGACGGCTTCCACGACTACTACAACGACCGCTGGTACGAGTACACGGGCGTGCCCTACGGGTCCACCGACGGCGAGGGCTGGAGCGACATGTTCCACCCGGAGGACCAGAAGCGCGCGTGGACGGTGTGGCGGCACAGCCTGACCACCGGCAAGCCGTACCACATCGAATACCGGCTGCGCCACCGGTCGGGCGGCTACCGCTGGGTGCTCGGGCGGGCGCAGCCGGTGCGCGACGAGCACGGGCAGATCGTCCGCTGGTTCGGCACCTGCACCGACATCCAGGACATCGTGGATGCGCGCGAAGTCCTCAGCCGCTCGCGCGAGGAGCTCGAGCGGCAGGTGCAGCTGCGCACCGAGCAGCTGCTGCAGGCCGAGGAGCAGCTGCGCCAGGCGCACAAGATGGAGGCCATCGGGCAGCTCACCGGCGGCATCGCGCACGACTTCAACAACATGCTGCAGGGCATCGTGGGCGCGCTCGACGTGATCCGCAAGCTCGAGGCGACCGGCCGCACCGCCAACATCCCGCGCTTCGTCGACATGGCGATGAACTCGGCGCAACGCGCGGCGTCCATGACCCACCGGCTGCTGGCCTTCGCGCGGCAGCAGCCGCTGGCGCCGCAACGCGTGGACATGAACGAGCTGGTGCAGTCGCTGCGCGAACTGGTGCGCCGAACGACCGGCGAGTCCATCACGCTGAAGACCGAGCTGGCGCCCGAGGTGTGGCCGACGCGCTGCGACCCCAACCAGCTGGAAAGCGCGATCCTCAACCTGGCGATCAATGCGCGCGACGCCATGCCGCAGGGCGGCGAGCTGGTGCTGCGCACCGAGAACGTGAAGCTGCCGGCCACCCGCGTCGGCCCCAACGACGTGCTGCCCGCAGGCGAGTTCGTGCGCCTGACGGTGCAGGACACGGGCACCGGCATGCCGCAGGACGTGATCGAGCGTGCCTTCGATCCCTTCTTCACCACCAAGCCGATCGGGCAGGGCACCGGCCTCGGGCTGTCGATGGTGTACGGCTTCGCGCGCCAGTCGGGTGGCTTCGCCACCATCGAAAGCCGCATGGGGCAGGGCACCGGCGTGGCGATCGTGCTGCCTCGCTACGAGGGCGAGGCGCAGGACACGCCGGTGGTGGAGCCGGTGGGCGACATCGCGCGCGGCCGCGGCGAGACGATCCTGGTGGTGGAGGACGACGAGGTGGTGCGCGAGCTGGCGGTGGAGACGCTCACCGGGCTGGGCTACACCGTGCACACCGCTTCGACCGGCAGCGAGGGCGCGCGGCTGCTCAACGAACTGGGTGGGGTGGACCTGCTGCTGTCCGACATCGGCCTGCCGGGTGGCGTGAGCGGCAAGCAGCTGGCCGATGCGGCCCGCGCGTCGCGGCCGAAGCTGAAGGTGATCCTGATCACCGGCTATGCGCAGGAGGCGATGGATGCGGACTTGCTGGGGCAGGGAATCGAGCTGCTGCGCAAGCCGGTGCTGATCGACGTGATGCTGCGCAAGGTGCAGGATGTTTTGAAGGGGCGG
>DATAGN010000135.1:0-2018 GCA_036263715.1 Ramlibacter sp. | reverse complement strand
CTCCTGGAGGATCTCGCGCAGGTCCGCCGGCGCCAGCTCCAGGTCGAGCTTCCCTTGTTCGAGTCGGCTCACGTCCATCAGGTCATCGGCGATCTTCCGCAGCACGGCCAGCTGGCCCGAGAGCTGCTGGGTCGCCTTCCTGCCCCGCTCGTCCGCGACCACCCGCTGCAGGATCATCTCCACGTTGGCCAGCACCGCCAGCGGGTTGCGAAGCTCGTGCCCGAGGGTGCTGAGGAAGGTGTGGGTGTTGCTGCGCGCCAGGTCCATCTCGGACAGCTGGTTGACGAAGCGCTCCGTGTGGGAGCGCTCGTCCGTCAGGTCGCGCAGGACCTTGATGTAGCCGAGGATGGTGCCGTCAGGGTCGCGCAGGGCCGTCACGGTGCCCGACACCCAGATGCGGGTGCCGTCCTTGCGCACGTGCCACCGCGAATCCTCGGAGAAGCGGTCCTCCGCCGCCACCTTGAGCTCGTACTCCGCGTAGCCCTTGGCCTGGTCCTCGCTCGTGAAGATCAGCCCGATGTGCCGTCCCATGGCCTCCTCGGCCGTGTGGCCCAGGAGGGCTGCGGCCGCGCCCAGCCAGCCGACGATCACGCCCTGCGGGTCCATGACGACGAACGCCTGGTCCCGGGCCTGCTGCATCCACAGGTGGATCAGCCGGTCGACCTCGGCGCTCAGGGGTGTCTTTTCCTTTGCCATCCCCGCGATGCTACGGAAGCGCCGGCGCGAAGCTTGTCAGCAAGGGCCGACGGCCCGGGGGGAGCCGCTCAGGTCGCGCCCAGGCGCGGCCAGGACGATTCGACGAACGGGGCTGGCGCCGCCGCGGCGCGCGGCGCCACCTGCGGCGCGGCCTGGTAGATGCCGCACTGGACGACCAGGTCGCCCACGCGCTCGAAGTAGCTGGACTTCGCCTCGACGCGGCCCGAGCGCGGATTCGGTGCGCGGTAGTCGTACCAGCCGCTGCCGTTGCGGCGGGCGAGTTCGACCATGTCGCGTGAGAAGTAGCGGCCCTCGTCGTCGCGCAGGTTGGAGTTGTCGTCGCCCACCTTGCGCGGGTCGGGGGCGAAGGCCTTCAGCCGGTTGTCCAGCCCCACGGCCACGACGTAGAGGTCATCGCGCGCGAAGCGCCCGTTGCGGTCGTTGAACTCGGCCAGCGCGCGTTCCACCCCGGCCTTGCGCACGTACTCCACGGCGGCCTTCACCAGCGACACGGCGCGTCCGCGCTGTTCACTGCGGTCGGTCTTGAAGCGCCCCACCACGTCCACGAGCCGCTGCGCCTCCTGCTGGAAGGCTTCGGCCGTGCCCGCGGATTCCTCCACCAGCGCCGCGTTCTGCTGCGTGGCGGTGTCCACCTGGCCGATGGCACGGCTGATTTCCTCGATGCCGGCGCTTTGCTCGCGCGAAGCCCGTGCGATGTCGTCGATGACCTGCGTGACCTGTTCCACGCTGCCCACGACCTGCGCCATGGTGGTTTCCGCGGCCGTGACCAGGGCGCGGCCCTTCTGCACGCTGCTGTTCGATTGCCCCACCAGCGCCTGGATCTCGCGGGCCGCTTCGGCACTGCGCGCCGCGAGGCTGCGCACCTCGCCGGCGACGACCGCGAAGCCACGGCCCTGGTGGCCGGCGCGCGCCGCTTCGATGGCCGCGTTGAGCGCCAGGATGTTCGTCTGGAACGCGATGCCTTCCACGGTGGCGAGGATCTCGCCGACGCGGCGGGCGCTGTCGTCGATCTCCTTCATCGTCGCGGCGGCTTCCTGCATGCGCGCAGCGGCCTCGGCGGCGACGCCGGCCGACGCGGTGGCGAGCTGCGTCGCACGAGCGCAGTTCTCCGCGTTCTGGTGCGCGGACGTGGACAGCTGCTCGATGCCGGAGGCGGTTTCCTCCAGCGATGCGGCCTGCTCCTGCGTGCGTTCGGACAGCTGGGCGTTGCCTTCGGTGATGGACCGCGCGCCGGCGACGATGCCCTGCGCGCTCGCGCGCACCTGCTGCACGATGGCGCCCAGGCTCTCGTTCATGCGGAT
>DATAGN010000134.1:0-4380 GCA_036263715.1 Ramlibacter sp. | reverse complement strand
GTGACGGAGAAGGTGGACCCCTTGCCGGCCTCGCTCTGCAGCTGCACCGTGCCACCGAGCAACTCCGCGAGCTTCTTGCTCAGGGACAGCCCCAGGCCGGTGCCGCGCAGGCGTTTCTGCAGGGGCGACTGCACCTGCGAGAAGTCCTGGAAGATGGTCTCGTGGAACTCGGGGGCGATGCCGATGCCGCTGTCGCTGACCGAGAAGGTCACCATGCTGTTGCCCTCGAACTTCGCCGAAACGCGCACCTCGCCCTTGGCGGTGAACTTGAGCGCGTTCGACACGAAGTTGCGCAGGATCTGCGACAGCTTGCGGTCGTCGGTATAGAGCTTCGGGACGTTGTCCGGCTCTTCGAAGACGAGGTTCACCGCGGGATTGGTCAGCACGGGCTTGAACATGCCACGCAGCGCCGAGAACAGGTCGACCATCTCGAACCACGCGGGCGAGATCTCCACGCGGCCGGCCTCCACCTTGGCAAGGTCCAGCAGGTCGTCCACCATCTCGGCGAACTCGGTCGCGTTCTGCTGGATGAAGGCGACCTGCTTTTCCTGTTCTTCCGTCAGCGGCCCGTCGACGCGGTCGAGCAGCAGCCGCGTGATGCTGCGCATCGAGTTGATGGGCGTGCGGAACTCGTGGCTCATGTAGGCGAGGAAACGGCTCTTGAGCTCGGTGGCCTGCTGCAGCTGCTGCGCCTGTGCATCCAGTTCGGCGTAGAGCGCCAGCACGCCGCGGTTGGTTTCCTCCAGCTCGGCACGCAGCTCCTGCGACTCGCGCTGGCTGTCGGCCAGCGCCGCCGCCAGGTCCTTGGGTGAAGCTTGGTCCTCGGCCATCTCAATCCTTGCGCCGCAAGACGGCGACGGTCGCGTCGTCGCGGCCCCGGCAATGATCGCGCACCACCAGCGCCGCCGCCAGCGTGGGATCGCGCCCCAGCACCGGCGCCAGCAGCCCGGCCTGCCAGCGCGACTCGATGCCGTCGCTGAACACCACCAGCATCGCATGCGGCGGCCAGGCCGTGTTGGTTTCGTCGGGCGTGCGGATGGTGACGCCGGCGGTGCCGTGCTGGCACAGGATCGTGCGGTCGGCGGTGCCGGACACCAGCCGCGCCATCACGTTGCCGGCCCCGGCGCTGCGGACGGTGCCCGCCTTGCCGTCCGCGTGCAGCACCATGACGGCCGCCCCGCGCGTGCGCTTGAGCGCCTCGTGCGCGCGTTCGAGCTGCGTCCGCGGTGAAGCATCCGGCGCGTCGGCGAACGTCGCCAGCGCCACCTGCGCGGCCTCGGCGGCGTCCGGGCCGTGGCCGAGGCCGTCCGCCACCATCATGGAGGTGAACGCGCCATCCACGGCGAAGCTCCAGCCGTCGCCGCAGACCCGCTCGCCGCGGGCGGCGAGCGAGACCGCGCCGATCGACACCGCCGCGCCGTCATGGGGCGCGCGGGCCGCTCGCACGCGGGCGACGATCACCGTGCCACCGGGGACGCTGGAGTGCAGGTCGAAGTCGCTGGCCAGCCGCCGCACCGCGCCCAGGCCGGTGCCGGGCGTGCCGCCGGTGGAGTAGCCGTCCCCGAGCGAGCGGTCGATGTCGGCGATGCCCGGGCCGGCGTCGATGGAGACGACCTCCGCCTCCATGCGCGCAGCGCGTGCCGACAGCAGCAGGCGCCCGCCCTGGGCATGGCGCAGCAGGTTGGTGCCCAGCTCGGTCACCACGATGGCCAGGCGCCCCGCCTCCGTTTCGTCGAGGCCGCATTCGTGCGCGAGCTGCGCCGCGTGCCGCCGCGCCTCGCCCACGCGGCTGGCGTCGTCGATGGGGACGTCGACGTGGAAGGAGCCGTGGATCACTTCCACCGGGTGATGCTCACGCGGGTGCCTTCGCCAGGCACCGAATGCAGGTCGAATTCGTGCACCAGGCGCTTGCTGCCCGGCAGGCCCAGGCCCATGCCGCCGCCGGACGTCCAGCCGTCGGTGAGCGCGAGCTTCAGGTCGGCGATGCCGGGGCCCGTGTCCTCGAAGTGCAGGCGCAGGCCGCGGCGCACGCCTTCGTCGAGCAGTTCCCAGCGCATGTGGCCGCCCTTGCCGTGCACGACGGTGTTGCGCGACAGCTCGCTCGCGGCGGTGATCATCTTGGTCTGGTCGACCAGCGAGAACTTCAGCAGCTGCGACAGGACACGCACCTTCTGCCGGCTGGCGACGATGTCCTCCTCGGACCGCAGCGGCAGCGTTCCGGAGCTGTCTTCAGCGGGCAAGCCGGCTCTCCTTGGGAGGCTGCGCGAGCAGTTCCATGCCGCGCTCGACATTGAGCGCCGTGCGCACGCCCTCCAGGGAAAGTCCGAGCTCCACCAGCGTGATGGCCACGGCCGGCTGCATGCCGACCACGACGGTGGTGGCATCGAGGATGCGGGAGATGCCGGAGATGCTCCCCAGCATGCGCCCGACGAAGGAGTCGACGATCTCCAGGGCCGAGATGTCGATCAGGACGCCCTTGGCGCCGGTGGTGGAGATCTTGTTGGCCAGGTCGTCCTGCAGCGCCAGCGCCATCTGGTCCTGCATGTCCACCTGGATGGTGACCAGCAGGATCTCGCCCATCTGCAGGATCGGGATGCGGTTCATGGCGGTCTTACTGCTTCAGGCGTGTGATCGCGAAGCCCTGCTGCTCCATCGCGAGGGTCAGGGCGTCGGCCAGGCTCGCCTTGGAAGCGATGCCCTGCAGGTCGATGCCCAGGTGCACGATGGTCTGCGCGATCTGCGGGCGGATGCCGCTGATGATGCACTCCGCACCCATCAGGCGGATGGCGCTCACGGTCTTGAGCAGGTGCTGCGCCACCAGCGTGTCCACCGTGGGAACGCCGGTGATGTCGATGATCGCCAGCCGCGAGCCGGTCTCCACGATGCGCTGCAGCAGCGTTTCCATCACCACCTGCGTGCGCGCGGAGTCGAGCGTACCGATCATCGGCACCGCCAGCACGCCTTCGAACAGCTTGATGACGGGCGTGGACAGCTCCAGCAGGTCCTGCTGCTGGCGCTTGATGATGTCTTCGCGCGTCTGCTGGTAGGTGGTCACCGTCGCCTGTGCCATGCGGTCGACCACCGCGGTGACGGACCATGCGGCCGCCATCTGGCGGTCCGCCGGCAGCTGTTGCTGGATCGCCTTGAACAGCGGACGTTTCATCGCCAGCACGAACAGGCTGGTGTCGCCCGCCGTCTGGCCCTGCGCCGCGCGCGAGCGCGACAGCGACTCTAGCGTCCCGCGCAGGGCAGCCCACCCGGGGGAGTGGAACGCCTCCGGATCGGCGCCGCCTTGCAGTGCCGTGCGCAGGCCCTGCAGGATGTCCTGGACTTCGCCGCGCATCGCGCGCCGCTGCGCGTCGGTGGTCCGCGCGGACGCGGATCCTGCCTCCTGCAGCCACTCGTCGACGATCTGGTCTTCGTTGGAGCCGAGCAGCTGGAGCACCGCCTGCGTTTCTTGGTTCATGTTCTGGGCCGGTGAAAGGGGAGCCGCATTATGGACACCCCGGTTGAGCAGTCTTGTAGGAAAGGGCTTACAGCGGCTTGCGCAACTCAGGTCAGCAGGGAAGGCAGCTCTGCCATGTCCGTGAAGATCACGGAAGCCCCCGCTGCGCGCAATTCAGAGGGGGCATCGTGGCCGGCTTCGGGCGGGCTGTAGCCGAAGACGGTGCACCCCGCGGCTACGCCCGCGGTCACCCCGGTGACGGTGTCCTCGACGACGGCACAGCGGTCCGCGGTGACGCCCAGCGGCGGCATGGCGGCCAGGTAGACGTCGGGCGCGGGCTTGGAACGCGGCGTTTCGTGGCCGCTGAAGACGCGGCCGTCGAAATACGGCCACATCCCGCATTTCTGCAGCTGCATCTCCACCTTCCAGCGGTCGGCGCCGGAACAGCAGGCGATGCGGCCCTGGAAGGCGTCGCTGATCCTTGCCACGGCCTCCAGCGCATGCGGGATCGCCTGCACGCCGGCAATCAGGTCCGCGTTGCGGCGCTCGCGAAAGCGGACGAACCAGGCCTCTGTCAGCAGCTGCCCGGTGCGCTCCTCGATCAGGGCCTTTTCGTCCTTGACCGCCTTGCCCAGGAAGATGCGCATGCACTCACGGGGGGTGAGCTTCCAGCCCAGCTCCTCGAGCATGTCGCGCAACACCCCGTTGGTGATGGCCTCGCTGTCCACCAGCACGCCGTCGCAGTCGAACAGCACCGCATCGAACCGACCTCTCACTTGATCTCTCCGTCCACGTAATACCAGCGTCCATCCTCGCACACGAAGCGGCTGCGCTCGTGCAGGCGGTGGGCACGTCCGGCCAGGCGCGAACGGGCGACGAACTCGACCTCGGCGTGGGTGGCGTCCAGCACGCGGTGCTCCCGCACTTGCAGTCCT